>CAZDGY010000312.1:4272-7231 GCA_964504685.1 uncultured Kofleriaceae bacterium
CACCGCGCAGCTCGCCGAGCTCGACGTCTGGTACCAACGCGCGGTCGCGGCCGGCCGACGGCTCACCGTGCTCGTCACCGGCGCGGCGGGCATCGGCAAGTCGCGGCTCGTCGCCGAGCTCATCGCGCGCCGGTGCGCCGCGGCCGTCCCGCCGCGAGTGATTCGGACCGCTGCGAACCCGGCGAGCCATCACGCGCCATTCGCGCTCGTGATCGATGTCTATCAGGCGGGGCTCGGGCTACCGCCTGCGCGCGGCCGCGGTGCGCGCGCCCTGCTCGTCCGCCGGTTGCTGCATCTGCTGCAGGAAGCCGGTGTCCCCGACGAGCGCGCTCGTGCGGTCGTCACCGACGTCGATCGCGGGATGGAGCTGCGCGACGGGTTCGGGGTCGGCGCGCCGGAGATCGCCGATATGCGGCCGCGGATCGCCGCGGGGTTTGCGACGTTTCGCAGCGCAGCCTCGGGGTCATCGCAGGCCGGGCCCCCGCGCCCGCTGCTGACCGTCGTCGAAGACATTCACTACGCCGACGGCGCCAGCCTCGAGGTGCTGCGCCATTCGCTCGCCGCGCCGGCGCAAGGTGCCGAGCTGCTCGTGCTCACCGCGCGACCCGACGGGCCACCGCCGCCCGCGGTCGATGCCGTGATCGCGCTCGGTGACCTCGCAGGTCCCGATCTGCGCGCGCTGATCACGGACCGGCTCGGCGACGCGGCGACGCCCCACAACATCGCCGCGGTGATCGCCCGCGGCGGCGGCAACCCGCTGTTCGCCGAGGAGCTCGCGCAAGCGGTGCGAGATGCCGGCAGCGCCGCCGACAAGGTGCCCGCGACCGCACGCGACGTGATCGCCGCGCGCGTCGATCGCTTGCCGCAGACCGGCAAGAACGCGCTGCGGCTCGCGGCCGTGATGGGCGGCCGGGTCCGGGCGCGGCTGCTCGAGGAGCTCGTCGGTACCGTCGCCGACAGCGACGCGAGCTGGCTCGAGGAGCTCGTCGCGGCCGGGTTTCTCGTGCGCGGCGGCGCCGACGACGAGCTCGCATTCGCGGGCGGGATCGTGCGCGACGTCGTCTACGACGCGCTACCGCTGCGAGCGCAACGCGAGGCTCACCTGCGACTCGGCCGGCTGTTGTCCTCGCGGTTCTTCGCCGGTCGCGACGAGCCGCCGGCAGTGATCGCGGAGCACCTCGAGCTCGGCGGCGACCCGGCCGGGGCCGCGGCGTTCTGGCTGCGCGCCGGCAAGCTCGCGTTGACCGCCTCGGACGCCGAAGCCGCGATCGCGTGCTTCACGCGCACGCTCGTGCTCGAGCACGAGCTCGGCGCAGTGCCGCCGACTCCGACCTCGCGCGCTCGTCGCCGCGAGGCGCTCGCAGGTCGCGACGACGCCCACCGGGTGCGCGGAGACATCGCTGCCGACGCCGGCGATCTCGACGAGCTGCAGCGGCTATGCGAAGGCGACGCTCATCGCCTCGCCGACGTCGCGTTGCGGCGTGCGCAGCGCCTGATCGGCTTTGGCGATTACACCGGCGCGAGCGTCGCCACCGTCGTCGCCGAAGACTTCGCGCTCGTCGCCGAGAACCCACGCCAGCGCGGCGAGGCGCTGCGCTTGCGCGGCGAGGTGCTCGAACGTCTCGGTCGGTTCGATGAAGCGCTCGTCATGGTCAGCGCGGCGCGCGAGCTGTTCGCGCAAGAGGGCGCGGTCGCCGACGAGATGCAGGCGATGGTCGGCCGCGGCCGGATCCACTTGATGCGCGCGCACTACGAACAAGCGCGCGACGCGTATCGCCCGGTGATCGCCCGGATCGAGAAGACCGGCGACCCGTGGCTCGAGCGCATCGTCCAGAACCACATCGCGATCATCGAGATGTGTCTCGGCAACTACCCGGCCGCGATGACCTCGGCCCAGCGCTCGCTCGAGCTGTGTCGCCGCTACGGCGATCGAGTGCGCGAGGGCGAGGCGCTGTCGGTCGCCGGGATCGTGTTGCACCACGTCGGCCTGTACGAGCCAGCCGCCGCGATGTTCGGCGACGCGCTCGAGCTGTTCGGTCGCACGGCATCGCGCTGGAGTCGCGCCGACTGTTTGATCTACGCCGGCGCGTGCGATGCGCGGCGCGGCATCCCAGGCGGGATCGCGATGATCGACGAAGCGCTGTCCGAGGCGCGGCGCCTCGGCGCCCGCTACCTCGAAGCGAACGCTTTGATCACGCGCGCCGGTGCGAACCTACGCCGCGGCGATCTCGCCGGTGCGGTCCGCGACGCAGGCGAAGGCGTCGCGGTGGCGCAGCAGGCGACGCTGGTCGGTTACGAGATCCAAGGGCTCGCCCGGCAAGCGCTCGCGCTCGTCAAGAAGGGCGGCCCGATCGCGGCCGCGGGCCAGCTCGTCCACCGCGCACTCGCACTGCTCGAAGCGCAACGCCACCTCGAGAGCTCCGAGGAAGAGGTCTACGCTGCGTGCGTCGAGGTCCTCGCGAAAGCCGGCGCGGTCGACCGTAGTCGCGTGGTCAAAGCGCGCGGCCGGGCCGAGGTCGAGCGCAAGCTCGCGATTCTCGCGGCGCATCCGGACCCGACCTGGCGCGCGACCTACGCCGCCCTTCCCGAGGTGGTCGCGCTGTTGTCGTGAGACTGCCGAGCCCGATGGCGCGTCATGGTTGTTGCACCTCGGCGTTCCCCGAGTTAGCACCAGGCCCCCATGAACTTTCGCTCCGTTGTTTGCATCGCTCTCCTCGCAGTTGCTGCACCTCTTGCCGGCTGTGAAAAGTCCTCGAGCTCGAGCTCGGGACCGATGGCCGCCGGCGACGTCGAGCTATTCAAGTCGCTACCGCCGGGCGATGGCGCGTTCGGGGGAAACTACATGAAGCTGCAGAACTTCATGTCGTCGAGCTTCGGCGCCGCCGCGATGCAGATGGCGGAGAGCATCTCGCCCGGCATGAAGGCCTGGTCGGAGTGCTTCATCGGCCTCAAGGACATG
>CAZDGY010000313.1:0-7216 GCA_964504685.1 uncultured Kofleriaceae bacterium
CGCTATTGCGCGCGGCCTCGCGGCGGTTGGCGTCGATATCTCGAGGCGGCGCGCCGCGATGGCTCGCAAGCTCACGTAACGATCGCGCGGTGCCACGCTCGCACGATCTCGACGAGCATCGCGAGTCGGCGGCCGGCGCGCCCGAGTGCGAATGGCGCGGGAGGCGTTGGCGTTACGGTCGCGGCGAACGCCTCGAGCGTGCCGATCTTGCGGTTCGCGATGCGTTGCGCCGCGGCGCGCAAATCGAGCGGCTCGGCAAACGGCGCACCACCGTTCGCGACGAACAACGAATGCTGATAATGGCCCCACGCGCACACGACATCGTTCGGCCGCAGAAACCCTGCGAACTCGGCGAGCATGTCCGCGCGTGCGCCGCCGGTCAACAATCGCGCCTCGTCGAGCTCGATGTGGAACGGCGTGTTCGGCGACAGCTCTCCGGACGGCGCCATGATCCGCTCGAACGTCTCGCCCGTGTTCGGTCGATGCGCGACCCAGTGGACGAGCTCGTCGTGTCGCGGCTTGCCGCGCGTGTACGCCCACGCGTTTGCTTCGCCGACGACGCACACGACATCGCCGAATCGATTCGCGATCGCCGGCGGTACGCGCGACGGCGCCGGCGGCTTCGGTCCGCTCGGCCGACGATACGACGAGCGGCGCGGCGCGGTCGCTTGGCAATGCAGCTGCGCATCGACCATCGCGTTGAGCGGATCGAGCAGCGAGCGCGCGATCGCGGGATCGCCTTCGAGCGCGCCGAGGACGTGCATCACCGCTTCGATCGTCGATACGTACTCCGGTTTGGGCTCTCGTCGGATCCGGTAGTGCGATGGCTCGGGCGTTACGAACGCGTAGCGCGGCAACGTCTGCAGCAGCGGATTGCGATTGAGTAGGCTGCGAGCCTGCGCCCACGTGCCGTCGACCACGATCAGCGTGACCGGCCCGGTCGGCGGATCGGTGAGGATGTCGCGCGCATCGGGTCCCGGCGCGAGCAAGATCGCCGGTCGCGCCGGATCATCGAGCACGTCGCCGAGCTCGTCGCGAGTCCACGTCATGCCGACGCGCAGCGACGCGTTGGCCACGCTCAACGTGGTCATCCGCGCCGTCCCGATCGGCATGTCGCGTTCGCGCGGATGTTGCAGGATCACGACCCGGGTCATCGTCTCGAGCCGAGGCAGCGCCGCGCAATAACACACCGTGGTCGGCCGGCGACACCGGCTACAGATCGTTCGCGCCACTCACGGTCCTCGTTGCATGATCGCGCCGTAATCTCCGACGATGACGGCGGTGCCCGGCGCCTTCGCGACCAAGTGCGTGAGCGACACGGTACTATCGGTCCGCAGCGCGCGGAACGTCTTGCCGTCCGCGCTATACGCCGCGACGCCGCCGAGCCCGACGGCGTACACCGCGCCGTTCGGCAGCGCCGCGACGGCACCGAGGTAGTTCGCGGTCACGTGATCGAACCGTTCGAACGTCTGACCATTCCAGTGCAGCAGCGTTCCGGCCGAGCCGAGATCGTTCGCGTTCGTCGCGATCCACACGTCGTCGGGGGCGCGAATCGACAAGCCGCGATAGTCGTCGGTCTTGTGACTCGCGATGCGAACGAGCGCGCCTCCCTTGCGAGCGACGAACACCGCGCCGTCGCCGACCACCCACACGTCGCCGTTGGTCGCGACCGCGACGTCGCGCAGGCTGTCGTTCTCGCCCATCCCGGTCGCCACCTTGCGCCAATGGCCGTGGTCTAGTCGCCACGCCTTGCCGTCGACGAGAGCCGCCGAACCGACCGCCCACAGGTGGTCTTTGTCGGCGCCGCCGACCGCCGCGACGCACGCGTCGAGCTTGGGTAGCTTCTGCCATTCGCGATCGCCGCGGCGGGCGAACATGTCGGTGTAACAGCCCGCGAGGATCACGTCGCCGGACAGCGTCCTCGCGATTGCCTTCGGATCGCGAAACGGTGCGCGTTCGTGGCCGACGATCCCGGCACTCAACGAGCCGTCGACGATCACGCCATCTGCGAACGCGGCGAGCCACGTATCGTCTCCGGTCCACACCACGCCGATCGCGTTGTCCTCGCTCGCCCTCGGCGCGAGCTCGAGCAACGACTTGCCATCGTAGTGGAGGATCATCCCGGCGCGGCCCACGATCCACACGTCATCGGCCGCACGCACGTCGACCGCTTCGAACCGATCGGTGCCGAGCGCGAATACGCTGTGATCGCCCGGCGTGAGGCCGTCGATCGGCACTTCGCCGAGCTCGCCGTGGGTATACCGCCATACGCGCTCGCCGACGATCCACGCAGGATCACCACCTGGCGCTGCGGCAACGGCAGTCGCTTCGCTCGTCAGCTTGGCGACCGGCTTCCAGCTGTCGCCCGAGCCCTCGAGCAGCTGGCCCCCGATGTTGACGAAGCCGGCGCTGCCGTTCGGATCCAGCCACATCGAGTACAACGATCCGCGCTCGTGCGGGATCGAGACCGGCTGAAACGCGGCGCCCGCGCGACTCCGAAACACCGATCCCTCGCGGCTCGCGACCCAGACGTCATCGCCGTGGCGGGCGATCGCCTCGATGCCCTGGGTGCTCGGGATGTTTGGACCTCGCGTCGGCGTAGTCTTCTGCGGATCGACGAGCGTTGGCTGTTGGCTGTCACCGAACACCACGATGTGACCGACCGCCCACAGAGCTCCATCCGCTGCGACCATCAGCTTGTCGCCGCCCGCTCCGAAACCGTCCAGCGCGTAGTGATGCCAGGTTGATCCGTCCCAATGCACGACGTGGCGATCGCCGGCCGCGATCCACACGTCCGTCGCGCTGGTCGCCACGATCGCCTTGAAGTCGAGCTTCATCAGCTCGGTGCCCGGAAAGTCCTTCGACGCGCCGGTCTCGACGCTCTCGAGCGTTGCCGCTAGCGTCGGCACGTCTGGCACGGTGATCCGCGTGATCTGGTTGTCGCCGTGCGCGATGCGCAACAGCGTGGCGTCGTCGCCGACGATCCAGGCATCGCCGTTCGACATGACGTGGACCGCTCGCAACGGATTGCCGACCGGTAGCGGCTGGAGCGCTCGGAATCCATCGACGCTCGTCCAACACGCAGCCCCGCGGCTGACCGCACACTCGCCGACGATCGGACCGCCGGCCGGCGCGACCACGGCTCGTGCAGCAACGGGCTTCGTCGCGACCGGTTGGCTCGGCGAGCCGCACGAGCCTGCAATAGCGATCACAGCGACGGCACGCAGCACGACGCGACGATACCCCGGGAACCGGTCGCGTTAACAACAGCTTCACGCGTACCGCCGCGCAGACCGCAGATGATGAGGCCATGCGCTGGCCCGCTCTCTTGATCGCGATCAGCTGCGCCGGCTGTGGCGGCGATTCGCCGAAGGTCAGCGCGGAGAACGTCGCCGAGCAATACACGACGGTCGGGGTAGACGACGGCATCGGCATCGCGTGCGCGATGTACACGCACGACGAGCCGTGCGGGAAGAGCGTGTGCTCGGAGACCTCGCTCGGACCGTGCTTCCCGACGTCGCAGATCCCGAGTTGGCTCGGCACGTCCGACCGAACGACCTTCGACGCGGTCGACGCGATCGGCGCGTTTGTCGTCGACGACACGAACGCGCTCGTCTGCATCGAGCCCGATGGCTCGACCATCAGCGACTGTTTTTCGCAGCTCGATCTCGTGCCGGAGGGCATCGAGCGGCTGCGCTCGCTGATCTAGAGCCGATAGTGAAACTGCAGCAGCGAGTACCCCGAGCTGTTGCCGCCTTCACCGAGCTCGAGCATCTGCAGGCGATTCGTCAGGATCAGCTCGACGTGTGACGTCATGAACCAGTGCACGTTGAGGTCCGCCGCTTCCATATCGAGGTAGCGCACCTTGACGTCGGGCTCGTACGCGCCCAGGCCGAGATCGATCATGAACGAGCCGATAAAATACGAGCCGAGCACATAGCCGACGAGTTGGTTATCGGTGCCGCCGACGTCGATCTTTTGATGGACGACCTCGACCTCGGCTTCGAGCAGGATCTTCGGCGATTCGAAGTAGTGCTTGGCGGTGACGCCGCCGTACTCCTTGCGATCGTCGGATGTGACGTCGAGCTTGCCCTCGATGCCAAGCGATGTCGCCTTGGTCAGTCGTGCCTCGGCATATAGCGTCGCGCCGTTGCCGCGTTCGACCGAATCGGGAAACAGCGGATCGTGGATGAACCCGGTCGCGTGCACTTCCCAACTCGGATCGACATACTCGACCGCTGCGCCGTACGCTTCACCGTATAGCGGTGTGCCGCCGTAACGCCGGTCGTAGTCGGGGTGCTCGGCGAACCGCAAGCCGAACACCGGCATGAACCGACCGACGCGAATGTATAGGCCGTCGTTGCTGCCCGGGTGCTGCTGCCACTCCAGCCAGTGCTCGCGCGACGAGAACAACGTCGCCGCCGTGTTGTCGTACTGCGGATCGCGCAGGCCCGCGGTGACGTGCAGCGACAGCGAGTTGAACGTCGCGTTCGCATAGACCTCGGCCTGCATCGGAAACACGACGGCAGTGCGCGGAGGGCCGGAATCGAAGCCGCTGGCCGCGCGCAGGTCTCCGCCGAGCTCGAGCCAGCTCGGCGTCGGGATCTTGTTGTAGAAGAACTCGGGCGCGGTCCCCCACTGCGACATCGTCTCGGCCGTCGCGAACCCGTTCTCGTTGAGCAGCTCGCCACCCGCCGGGTTGACGTGGCACGAGGTGCAGGTCTGGTCTTTGCTGAGCTGGAATTGCGGATACGCGCGCGCGGTCGCCGATAGCGCGACGACCGCAAGCGCACTAACTAGAGCCACGGCTGTCGCAGAACGGCTCATTAATTCTGACCCGGCGGCGGCGGCGGTGTGTAGCCGTCGGCGCCATCTGTAATCCAGTTCGCGATCAGCACGATGTCTTTGTTCGCGAGCGGCTCGCCGAGCGGCATGCGATGGCCTTCGATGTCCTGCGTCGTGATCACGGTCAACAGGTAGGAATCGGCGTCCGCGCCCGTGCACGGTGGTGTCGCGCACACGTCGACGAGGCCGCCGTTCGAGATCGAGTCCTGCGCGGCCTCGACGCTGTCGAACGCGTACCCGCGCTGTTTGACCATCGACGAGTGGCACTCGGCCTGGCCGCAGCTCGGGACGAAGACCGTCTCGGTGATGTACGCGAGCGTCTCCGGGCGATCGTCGGTGACGTTGCACGCGACGGTCGCAGTTACGAGGCAACAAAGAAAGTGGGGCTTCATGGGTCTCCGCAACCGACGACGCTGAACCGCGAGAGCGCCGAAGAGTTAAACACGAACGTCAGTGTGAGATGACTCACCGTCGGAGATCAACTTCCGGCGACGAAGGTCTCGGCGTCGCGCGCTGGATCAGCTCGCTGACTCGTCGAGTGGGAACTCGAGGTGCCGACGCGCGAGCGAATGCGCTCGATCGCGCAGGCACGACGCTTGCGACAGCACCGACCATGCGAGCTGCGCGATTTGCCCCAAAAGATTCTTTTAACCGACAAGCGCGCACGTCGGTCACGCAGCGGATGAGAGGCACTACATTGACCGTCGCTGTTTGCGCATCGCTCGCCGGTTGCGCTGGTCCGACCTACGACACGAGCCCGCCGTTCGTTCCGGACTCGCCGTCGGTGTACGTCGCGAAGGTCAAGAACATCCTCGTCGGCCTCGCGCCGACCGATGCCGAGGTCGCGGCGGTGACTGCGGATCCAACCGCGCTCACCGGCTTGATCAAAGGCTGGATGGCGCTGCCCGAATACCAGAACAAGATGATGGTGTTCTTCGAGCTCGCGTTTCAGCAGACGCAGATCGGAGTGACCGACTTCGTCGACTCGGCGCCGCCGAACGGCATCGGCAAAGGCACGCAGCTGCCGCTGCTCGTCCAGAACGCACGCGAGAGCTTCGCGCGCACGGTGCTCGGGTTCACATCGGACGGTCAACCGCTGACGACTGCGTTCACGACCAAGCAAGTGATGATGACGCCGGCGCTGATGCAGATGTACGCGTACTTCGATGCGCATCGCGCCGATGACAACGCGAAGGTCACCGATTCGTTCGCGAAACAGAACCCGAAGCTGATGATCACGCTCGAAGCATCGGACGGTCCGATCCCGATCGCGGAGAGCCTCGATCCGAACGACGCCGCGCACTACATGCACTTCTACAACCCCGAGCTACCGAAGCTGCACTACTCGGACTCGACGTGCGACGGCCAAGACCCGGTCTCGATCAACGGGACCGCAAACAACCTGTGGGACATCATGTACGGCGTCATCCCGGCGCACCAGGGTCCGGGTAGCAAGACGAACAACTGTCAGGTCAAGAACGGTGACGGCACCGGCTGGCAGCTGTCGCCGTCGGACTACACGACCTGGAACTTGATCACGGTGCGGCCGCCGAACGCCGGCGAGTCGACCACCAACTTCTACGATCTGCCGACGCTGCGCACGACGAACGAGCTCGTGCTCGGCACGCCGCATCCCGGCTTCTTCGGCACGCCGGCGTTCCAAGCGAACTGGCCGACGAACTCGAGCAACCAGATGCGCGTCACCACGAACCAGACGTTGATCGTTGCGACCGGCACGGCGGTCGACGGCACCGACGGTACGACGCCGAGCACGACGCCCGGCCTCGACATGAAGCACGCGGCGCCCGGGTCGGCATGCTTCAGCTGCCATCAGCTGCTCGATCCGACGCGCTCGATCCTGTCCTACACGTACTCGTGGTTCTACGTCCCGCAGACCGATCCTCTGTACGACGCCCAGCCCGGCTTGTTCGCGTTCCAGGGCGTGATCGCGCCGATGCAGACGATCGACGACTTCGCGAACATCCTCGCGTCGCACCCGCTCGTCGCATCGGCATGGGCACAGAAGCTCTGCTACTACGCGAACTCGGCGCCATGCGATCCGACCGACCCGGTGTTCCAGAAGATCGTCGCCGACTTCGGTAACGGCTTCGACTGGAACTCGCTGATCACCGAGCTGCTGGCGTCGCCGATCACGACGAACGCATCTGCGACCAAGACCAACGCGACGAACGGCGAAGTGATCGCGGTGACCCGCCGCGACCACCTGTGCGCCGCACTGAACAATCGACTCGGCTTCGTCGACATCTGTCAGCTCGACGAATCGGATCAGACCGCAGGGCTGTCGACGATCGCCCAGATCGTCAGCGGCATGCCATCAGACGGCTACGGTCGCGGCGCCACGATCCCGGTG
>CAZDGY010000314.1:0-7215 GCA_964504685.1 uncultured Kofleriaceae bacterium
CGGGGGCGAGATGTACTTCGAGGACCAGATCTGGCCGAACTACATGAACGTGGCCGGCACGATCGCACCGAACCACAAATGCACCGACGCCGGTTGTCACGACCTCGGGGGCTCGGTCATGCGCATGACCGTGAACCCGCCTGACTACCAGGCGAACTACACGATCGTTCAATCCGAGCTGAACTGTTCCGATCCGGAGGCAAGCAAGTTCCTGACCTGGCCACTCGCCGGTATCGACGCGCATGGCGGCGGCGACATCTTCAACGTCGGCGACCCGCAGTACGAAGTGTTCGAGGCATGGTTCGCTCCCTAGTAAAGCACTCCGTCGCGGCGCTGGTTCTGTGTCTCGCCGTCGCCTCGGCGAGTGCCGATGCCTACCTGCGCGTCATCGCGCAAAAAGCGTCGGTGCGCAGCGGCCCGGGGGTCAGCTACCGCGAGGTCTATGTCGCTCAGCGCGGCCAGGTGTTCCAGGTCGTCGAGCGCGGCACGAGCAACTACTGGTTCAAGATCGAGCTCGACGACGGCACGACCGGCTGGATCCTCGGTGACGTCGTGTATCCGTTCGAAGCGGGCGAAGGCGAAGAGCCTCCGGGCGCGTTCACGCTGATGGGCCGTGCGATTCGCGGTGCGGTGCTCGGGCCCTCGCCGGTGCAGTTCGCGCATGCCGGGATGTCGTTCTCGGCGGGCGTGATCGACCACGAGGGCGTGTTCATGCTGCGACCCTCGTGGCTGATCTATCCGTACTGGGCGGTCGAAGGCTTTGCGGGCCTGTCGCCGCGCTCGACGACCGACGTCTATTTCGCGGGTCTCGGCTTCACGCTGCGGATGATTCCGGGCGCGGTGATCGGGCCGTACGCGAACCTCGGGCTGGGTGCGGCTCACACATCGCCGAAAGCCGATAACTACGTCGATCCGAAAGAAACGCTGATGGCGCTCGTCGCCGGAGGCGGCCTCGAGATCACGTTGAAGAAGCAGATCACGGTGCGGCTCGACGTTCGCAATTGGACGATCTTCAACCAGAACAAGTCGAGCCTCGGCCAGGAGTACACCGCCGGCTTGGCGGTCTTTTTCTAGGAGTCACCATGCGGGCAATCATCAGCGCTCTCGCTATCGCCATCGTGGCTTCGCTCGCGACCGGCTGCGGCCGCACCGCGGTGCGCGCGTCGGAGAAGGCGTTCCTCGCCGATCAGGTGATGATGTTCGGCGCCGATCCGCACGAGGCGGCGTCCGACGACCACATCAAGTCGGAGCGCGAAGGCGCCGCCGGCGGTAACGGAGCCAAGGGCGGAGGCTGCGGTTGCAACTAGTCCGCACAGGGCTGATCGCGCTCGTTGTGGGCGTCGCGCTCGGCGCGGCGACCCCGGCGCGTGCCGATGATACCGCCGAGGCGTCGACCTCGGTGTTCGCGGAGAAGCGCGACGGCGGCAAGGGCGGGCTCACCGTGATCCACCCGCAGCTCGACCTCGGCGTCGACCTCGGCCGCTACGTCACGCTCGCTGCCGGCTACTCGGCCGACGCAGTCAGCGGTGCGACCGCGACCACGTACTCGGTCGACGCGGTGTCGACCGCGACGAAGTTCTCCGACTTCCGCCAAGAGGGCGACGTCGGGTTGGGCTTCCAAGGACGGCAGTCGAAGCTGTCGTTCAACACGAGCTACAGCACCGAGCGCGATTACTTGTCGCGCTCGATCGGCGGCGCGGCATCGGTCGATCTCGCCGGCCGCAACACGACGATGGCGCTCGCCTACTCGCACAGCTGGGATCAGGCCTGCGACAAGGACAACGGGATGGCGACGCCGCTCGACAGCCGCGCGCTGCTCGGCTCTGACCCGTGCATGAAAAGCGGCATCTCGGGCAAGGACGACCCGGGCATCACGATCTGGAAGCCGCTATCGATCGACACCGCTCAGGTGACGCTGACCCAGAACTTGTCGCCGACGCTCAACATGCAGATCGCCGCCTACGGCCAGGTGCTCGACGGCTTCCAATCGAATCCGTATCGCAGCGTCGATGTCGGCGGGGTCAATGCGCAGGAGTACATCCCGAACGTGCGCGCCCGCTGGTCGGTGACCGCGCGGGTCAACCGCTACCTACCGAAGCTGCATGGCGCCGTCCATTTCGGCGCGCGGTTCTACGACGACACCTGGCACGTGATCGGCGGCGACGTCGAGCTCGCGTACTCGCAATACATCGGCGACAGCTTGCTGCTGCGCATCCACGCGCGCGTCTATCAGCAGACCGCCGCCGCGTTCTTCAAAGACGCGTTCTACTACCTGACGCAATCGACGGCCGGTGCCTACTACACCGGCGATCGCGAGCTGTCGCCGGTGCGCAACGCGATGGTCGGCGCAAAGCTGACGTTGATCTCGCTCGGCGGCGACAAGAAGGTCTGGCACCTGTTCGACAAGCTCCAGCTCAACCTCAAGGGCGACGTCTTGTTCCTCGACAACCTCGCCGCCGACGACACCACGATGAACACCGCCGGCATCGGCCAGCAGTTCATCTACGGCAACAGCATCGTCGATGCCGTGGTGATCCAACTGGGCGTGCTCGGTAACTACTAGGCCGCGCTGCGGGCCCTCCTCGTGGCGCGGGTAGCGATGGCCCCACGACGGCCCTGCCAGAAATGTCCGCGTTTCGGACGAACCGGGTATAATTAACTCGTGTATCGCTACGGGGATGGCACACCGTTTCCGCTCGATGAGAACTTCATCGACACGCTGACCCTCGCGGTCGAGGCGTGCACGAATGCGTTCTTGCCCGTGTCCGACCTCGATGCGCGCCGTGACCGCGCGCGCGGCGGTCACTCGGAGGCCGAGAAGGAGCTCGCGCGGATTGCCGAGCTCGAGAAGTCGGTCAGCGGAGCGCTGGCGCCATATCTCGTTCCGGACAAGAAGGCCGGGCAGATCCAACCGATCGCCCAGAAGATCGTGCAGGCGTCGAAAGGCGCGATCACCGCGGCGCGATCGCAGGTCGAAGCGCGCCTGCAGGCGCTCGACGCACAGGCCTCAGCGCGCACCGCATCGGACGCGGTGCTCGCGGCGCTTCGCCCGTTCTTCGACGCGCAACAGCTGCCGAAGGCGCAGTGGATCATGTCGTGGGACGTCCGGGTCGAGCCGCAGGCCGACGCGGTAGCGACCTCGGGCAAGCTGTCGGCCGCGTTCCGACTCAGCGTCGATCAGTGGCGCACGCCGGTGCGGGTCGATCAGCTGAGCGAAGGCGTCGTCGTTCACATGATGAAGAAGGGCCTGCTCGGTAAAGCGAAGCCGGCGCCGGTCGACCTCGGCAAGTACGTGATGGTCGCGTTCGAGCGCAACACCCGCGAGGCGGTGATGACGCTGCGCGAGAACCCGAACAAGGCGTCCGGCGGCTTGCGCTTCGCGGTCGCCGAGCAGACCGCTACCTGGCAATCGCTGACCCCGAGCGGCGACGCCGAGACCGAACCGAACCCGCTCGATCTCGAAGACATCGCAGGCATCCGCCGGCTCGGCGAAGCGACCGCGGCCGCACTCAAGGATCTCGTCAACAACCGCACGCTCACCGACCTGACGCTCGGCAACCAAGTCCTCGCAGACCTCGCCGAGCCGCGGGCCGTGCCGATGGAAGTGTTGACCCAGCTGACGCCACTCGCGCGCACGATCCGCGAGCGCAGCCGGATGTCGGGCGAGCTCGTGCTCAAGAAGGATCTTGGCGGTGGCCGGCGCGAAGAGCTCTACGTGCCGCGGTCGCAGCTGGCGCAGCAGTTCGCGCGTCTGCCGCCGGAGTACCGCAAGCCGTTCGAGGAGATGGGGATCACGAGCGAGGACACTCAGCCCGCGATCGTGATCGGGCGCCCGCCCGCGAAGTCTCCGCCGCCGCCGCCCGGCGCGGTCGGCGAAGACGCGCCGACCAAAGTCACGAAGTAGCGGCTGCGAGACGGCGCGCTACGACGCCATGGAGACGATTTCGTCGACGACGCGCTCGAGCAACACGCGCTCGCCGAGCTCGCGACCGAGCGTCTTCATCTGAGGCCCGGTGAAGAGGTCTCCCGGCGGACCGCCGCCCGAGCGGGGCAGCGACAGCAGCGTGATGTCACCCTTGAGCGCGCGATCGGCCGCGGCGAGCCGTTGCGTCGCGATCGCGAGCGCGTTCGGGCCGTAGCTCTGGGCTTGCGCGATCAACTTGTCGACGACGAACGGCGGCACGCCGAGCCGGCCGTTCCACTCGTTGCGCGGCACTCGCCGGTCGCGCAGCACGTGGACGAGCGACAGCTGGCGAATGTGGCGCGCGAGCATGACCACGACGCCGACCGCACTCTCGCGTTGATCGCACAGCGACACGACCGCGGCGAGCGCCCTGCCCCGATCGGCTGACCCGATCGCGTCGGTCAGCTCGAACACTGAACGTTCGCGCGTGTCGGCGATCAGCTCGTCGACATCGTCCGCGGTCACGGAGCGGCCGGTCGCGAACAGCCCGAGCTGCTCGAGCGCAAGCGCGAGCCTCGACAGGTCCGCGCCGACCGTGTCGATCAGGCGGGTCAGCGCCGGGCCGTCGATCTTGACGCCGAGCGCGGTCGCTTCGTTGCGAACCCACGGCATCAGCTGGCGCGGCGCTTCGAGCACGTGCAGGAAGCCCTTCTTCGACAGCGCGGCGAACAGTTTCTGGCGCTTGTCCACCTTCGCGGCGACGCCGACCACGACGGTCGACGGGTTTGGCTTCGCGAGGTACGCGATCAGCGGCTCGGCGTCGTCGGCTGGCATCGCGGACAGATCGCGCACGAACACCATCCGGCGCTGGCCCATCATCGGCAGTGTCTGCGCGAGCGCGACGATCCGCGAGCCCGATGGTTTGCCCTCGACGACGTCGTAGTTGAAGCCGCGAGTCTCGGGCGGCACCGCAGCATCGCGAATCGCGACGAGCGCTCGCTCGATCAGGATCGGGTGCTCGGAATGCAGCACGTAGATCGGATCCAAGCCATCGGCGACGAGCTCGTGCACCCGGGGAACCTAGCAGATCGGACTGATCGTGTAGTCTCGATCTGTGGACGCAGTCGTCATCACCGCCGACCGCGCGCTCGTCGAGGGCGAGTCCCGGCTCGCGACCGCAGTGCTCGCGATCGACGGCGGGATCGCGCTGGTCGGTGACCCCGCGGTCGTCACCGCCGATCCGCGCGCTGCCGGCGCTCGCCGGATCGACTGGCAGCGCCGCGCGATGGTGCCGGGGACGGTCAACACCCACAACCACAGCTTTCAGTCGCTGCTGCGCGGCATCGGGGACGATCTGCCGTTCCTCGAGTGGCGCGACAAGGCACTGTATCGCTACTCGCCGAAGCTCGGCGCCGGCGACATGGCGACCGCGGCACTGTTCGCGTTCGGCGAGATGCTGCTTCACGGCGTCACGACGGTCTGCGATTTCTACTATCTCAACGCGCAAGGCAACGACAACGCGTCGGCGACGATCGAGGCGGCGCGGCGGCTCGGCATCCGCATCGTGCTCGCGCGCTGCTTCTACGATTGGGACGGCGCGCCCGCCGCGTATCGCGAGACCGTTCCGCAAGCGGCCCGCAACTTCGAAGCGCTGCATACGCGCTATCGCGATTCGGTGCGCCAGCTCGTCAGCATCCAACCCGCGCCGCACAGCCAGCACGGCGCGACGCCCGCGATGATCGAAGCCGGCGCCGGCTGCGCGCGCGATGCCGGCGTGCCATGGCACATCCACCTCGCGGAGGAGCGCTACCAAGTCGACGACTCGCTGCGCCGATTTGGCAAGCGGCCATTGCACGCGATCGCCGAGCTGCCGGTCGACATGGCGCAGATGATCGCGGTGCACGGCTGTTGGTTCGACAACGACGAGCGCGCGCTGCTCGCCGAGCGCGGCGGGAGCCTCGCGTATTGCCCGGGCTCGAACATGTTTCTCGGCGACGGCACGACCGACCTCGTCGACCTCATCGCGCGCGGGGTCCGGGTCGGCCTGGGCACCGATGGCGGGTGTTCGAACAACCGGGTCAGCGTGTTCGACGAGATGCGGATGGCCGCGCTGCTGCAAAAGGTCCATCGCACCGATGGCCAGGCGATCGACGCCGAGACCTGCTTTCGGCTCGGCACCCGGACCGCCGGCGAGGTCTTGCGCCTGCCGGTCGGTCGGATCGCCGCAGGCTTTCGCTGTGATCTAGTCGCGCTCGACCTCGACGATCCGTCGCTGTGGCCGGTCCAGGCCCTCGAAAAGAATGCGGTCTACGCGTTGTCGTCTCGCGCGATCTCCGACGTCGTGGTAGATGGTCAGGAGGTCGTCTCCGCGCGGCGTCTGCGTAATGTCCACCTCGACGAAATCCAGGCCCGCGTCGCCGAGCTCACCCGAGACTGGTCCCGAGCCTAGCGAACAGGGCGAGGGCGAAGACGGCTACGAGCCGCGGCGGCCTCGCGCTCCCGGCGGCTCGGTCGAAGTCGAGCTCGAGCCGCAACATCAGCGACCGCTCGGCTGGGCGGTGTTCGGCCTCATCGTCGGCGCCCTGTTGATCTGGCAGCTGGGCACCGTCGCGGTGTGGGGCGGCATCGTGCTCGTCGTCGTCGGCAGTTTCGGCGCGTGGGAAGCCGTGGTGTCGTACTTGCGGCCCGCTGGATCGATCATCGTGTCGGAGCACGAGGTCGTGTTGCCGCGCGGTCTGCACATGACCAAGCCGGTTACCGCGCCGCCCGGCGCCGTGACCGCGGTGTACTTCCTGCGCAAGTCGGTCCCGTGGAATCGCGCGTCGCCGATCCTGATCGTCGAGCTCGGCAGCCGCGCGATGGCGTTTCCGCGCGAGTGGTTCGCGTCGGAGGCCGATCAGCGGCACGTCGTGCACGCGCTGTTGCGCACTCGCGAGGCCGAGGCGACCCCGGTCGCAAGCGTCGGCAAGATCGAGCCCGGCCCTATCGACGATGGTCGGAGCTCCGCGCTCGGCGAGATGGCCGCCGGCGCAGCGCTCGTCGTGCTCGGCGCCGTAATCACGGTGGCCGCGCTGCCGAGCTTCACGGTAGCGACGAAGACTCAGTTCGTACTGGCGTTCGCCCCGATCGCGGTCGGCGTGATCTTGTTCTGGCGCGGCGTCACGCGCCTCGGCTGAGTCGGAGCACGACCTCGACGTGCGACGTCTGCGGCATCAAGTCGAGCGGCCATGCGCGTTCGGCGCGATAGCCGGCGGTGACCCTGCCGTGAAACCAACCCTTCCAAACGTCGTCATAGCCGGGCAGATCGATCG
>CAZDGY010000315.1:0-7201 GCA_964504685.1 uncultured Kofleriaceae bacterium
GCGTTGCACGATCATCCGGTCGACGCCACCGATCGGCTTGATCAGGTCGCGCAGCGCTACGAGCTCGCGGAGATCCGCGCCGCGCGCCGTGCTCGCGACGGCGAGCGTGATCGGTCGCTCGACCGGCAAGAGGCCGAGCTGGGTGCCGGCGGGCGCCGTGCTCCCGAGCGAAGTGAGCGTCGGTTCGATCGCGTGCCTGACGTCGATCGGCTTCGATCCGGTCCTAGCGAACACGACACCGGCGACGACCTGTCCGTGCTCGTCGACCGCGAGACAGTCGGGCAGCGAGTCGCCGAGCCGGACCTGCGCGATGTCTCGGACGCGCACGACGCCGTCGGGCCGGGCGGCAAGGACGACCATGCCGAGGTCGTCGGCGGTGATCTGCGCCCCGCCGAAGACGATATGGCCATCGGTCAGCGCTCGGCTGATCGCATCAGCGACGTCAGCGCCGGTGTGCGCGTTCGCGAGGGCGAGCGCGCGCGTCGAGTCGACATCGACCTCGATCCGGCGGTCTCGACCTCCGCACGTCGCGGCCGCGGCGACGCCCGGGACGCGCAGCAGCTCGCGCTCCGCAGTCCATTGTTGCCACAAGCGGAGATCGGCGATCGACGTCTGGTCGCTGCGCAGCGTGTAGCGAGCGACCGCGCCGTCGCGTTGCGTGATCGGCGAGAGCGCCGCGGTGATCGGATCGCGAACGTCAGCCGCTTCGATCCAGGTCGTCACGGCGTCGCGTCCCGCGAACGTCTCGACGCGGTCCGCGAGCTCGAACGTGATCACGGCATGGCCGTCGACCGCGAAGGATCGGACGTGACGTGTGATCTCCGGCGAGCGCTGGCGTTCGATCGGAATCACCGCGCGCTGCTCGAGCTGTTCTGCGGTCAACCCCGGTGCGGTCACGAGCACCTGCACCTCGGGCCCACGCGGAGCCTCCGGGGTCGCGTGCGAACGGCACGCCGCGAGCAGCAGCAGCGCGCGTTTCACAGTCCTGACATTCGCGGCATCGAGTAGAGGCGTCGCATGATGTGAATCGCGAAGGCAGGATTTAACCAGTCGCGGCCCTGATCTCCAAACAGATCGCGGAGCGCGCGGCGTGCACCGGCGAGATTGCGATGGTGTGCGGAGTTGAGGTAGCGCGGGAAGATCCAGCACTCGTCGTCGGCAGCGAAGTCGAGCTCGGCCTTCGGCGACCCGCCTGCGAGCAGCTCCGCGAACGGCGCGAACAAATCGACTCCAGCCGATCGCGCACCCGCGAGCGAGCCCCACAGCCGTGGGTTGATCTCGAGCAATCGCAGCCGGCCATCGCGACCGCGCATGACGTCGGCGCTCGCAAAGCCGGTCCACTGCAGCTCGCGCGCAGCTCGCGTGCCGAGCTCGACGAGCTCGCGCTCGCGTGTCGACCGCAACGCGATCGCGCCGCCGGTGACGGCTGGATACTGCTCGAGCTTCTCCGCGCCATACAAGCGCAGCGGCTCGCCCGCGCGAAATACCCCGCCGACCAGATACGTCGGACCGGACAGAAACTCTTGCACCGCCCAGTCGCCGCCGAGTGCGCTCGCCCGCTGTAGTACCTCGTCGAGCTCGTCGCGCCGTTCGACGATCCGGACGCGGCGACCCGCCGAGCCTGTCGAGCCTTTGACGACGAGCGGCAGTCCGAGCTCGCGAATCGCGGCTTCGCGATCGAACGCGAGGTCGATCCGAAGCTGCCGCGGCACCGGGATTCCGCGCGTGCGGAGATGCTCGACGAGCGCGTGCTTGTCGAGCACGAGCAACTGTTGCCACCGCTCGACCGTAGGGAACAGTCGGTCGCTCCACCGTCCCGGCGTCGCCCACAGCTGCGCCATCGCAGCTTCGGTGAGCGGTATCACGTGATCGAACGCGGTCTCGGTCAGCAGCCGCTCGAGATGCGTGACGAGCGCCGCGCTTCCGATCGACGGTCCGGACATCCAGCGCACGGTGCGATGGCGACAGCTCGCGGTCGTGCCGTTCGCCGTGAGCACGGTCACCGCGTAGCCCGCCGCCTCGAGAGAGCGCGCTAGGTACAGCGTCGCGTGCCAACCCTCCTCGACGAGCAGCACGTGTGATCTATGACGAACCAACACGACGTAAGACACGCTAGCCGATCGCCATAGCATCGCGCACGCGTATACGCTGGAGCACGTGCTGTGGATCGCGATCCATTCGCTGGTCGTCGTGGTGTTCGTCAACCGCTACATCAGCGGCTTCTTGCTGCGGATGTATCGCGGCAAGAACTGGGACGAGACCGTCGAAGGCTTTGTGCCCACCGTCACCGTCGTCATCCCGCTGTTCAACGAAGGCGCCGCGATTCAAGAGACGTTGCGCAGCGTGCTCGACTCCGACTACCCAGCCGACAAGCTCGCGATCGTGTGCATCGACGATTGCTCCTCCGACGATAGCTACGAGCAAGCGTGCGAGATCGCGCGCGGCGACCGCCGGCTCACGGTAATTCGCAACGAGCGCAACCTTGGCAAGCGCACCTCGATCAACCAGGCAGTGAAGCGCGCGACGAGCGAGATCATCGTATCGGTCGATTCCGACGTGATCATCGATCGCAACGCGATCCGCCAACTCATGCGTCGGTTCAGTCGCCCGGAGATCGCGGCCGTCGGCGGTTGGGTCGACGTTCGCAACAAGAGCGACAACTGGCTCACCCGGATGCAGGTCGTGAAGTATTGGTACTCGTACTACGTGATGCGCAACATCGAGTGGGGGTTCCGACGCGTCATGTGCTTGTCGGGCTGCCTCACCGCGTACCGGCGCTCGGTCTTGCTCGAGCTGGCACCCGTACTCGAGCATCGCGCGATCCTCGGCGTGCCGATCAAGTACGGCGAGGATCGGTTCCTGACCCGACAGATCGTCAAGGCCGGCTATCTCACGACGGTGACGCTCGACGCGCGGTGTCGCACGTTCGTGCCGTCGACGCTCTACGCGTACTTCTCGCAACAATTGCGCTGGCGGCGGTCGAACGTGATCGATTACTCGAGTGGCGCCGGCCACGTCTGGCGGCTCAATCCGCTACTCGCGATTCACTGGTTCTCGATGGCGATCGTGCTCGTGATCTATCCGATCGGCGTGTATCGCGCGATCGCGGCGCACAAGCTGATGGCCGCGCTCGCGGTCCACCTCGCGATCCTCGTCGGGTTCGGGCTCAACTATCGCTGGCGCGTTCGCAAGTGGCCGGCGCACGAGCGCGTCGGCGCGCTGTCGTACTTGCCGCAGGCGATCGTCATGCCGATCGCGAACGCGTTGATGACGCCGCTCGCTCTGTTCACGCTGGACTCCGCGAGTTGGGAGACTCGCAACCACGATCCGCAGAGTTAGCTACTGAGCCGCGGCGGCTTCTTTGGTGAGCCAGCTCGTGATGTCGGTCTTGTACGTGGTGAGGTTGCCGGCGTTCGTGATCTTGAACGGGTGGCCTGCGGCCTGCGCCGGGTCGGGCTCGACGAGGATCAAGCTGCCGGGGATCGAGCCCGCGGTGATGCTCGCGTGGTTGAGTGCTTGCGCACACGCCGCCGCGATCGCGGTTGCATTGTTCGGCGTGGCGATGCCGGTGAGGTCCATCGCGTTCTTCGCGCTCGGGTTGGCGGTGCCGGTGTGGCAGCTGGCGCAGTCCGCGTTCATCAGCGGTTGAGCATCGGTGATGAAGTCCGCGACGTCGTTGCAACCGCCGGTCGGCGTCGTGACCACCGCGGGTTGATACGGCATCACGACCTTGAACGAGATGATGACCGGATCGGTCGGGACGAACTCGGTGAACGCGGCGGCTCCGGCGCCGATCGCAGCGGTGGTCGACGGCGCAACGTTCGTCTTCGTCGTCATGAACTGGTCGAACTCGTCCTCGAGCTCTTGCGCGCCGGTCGGCGCATCGATGAACAACGGATGCTCGATGTACGCGCCGGCGGTGGCGCCATTGAGGCTGAGGAAGTCGACGTAGATGCCGCTCGTCGGCGTCAGCTGCTGCGCCACGAACGAGATCGAGGCGCCCGGCAGGCCGAGCCCGCTCAGATCGAAGCTCGTCTTCGGGCAGGCCGAGTCGTCGCCACCACTCGGTACCACGCACAGTTGCAGCGGCATCGGATCGGTCTCGAGCGTGCCGCCGCCTGGCACCGACGCGGCCGCGGCCTGCTCTGCCTCGATCCAGGTCTGGATGATCGCGGGGTCGCCGGTCGGCCACGCAGTGCCGGGATGCGACGGGCCTTCGGTCACGACCAGGCTGTCGGGCGGCGAGGTGAGATTGACGAACCCTCCGGGGAAGCCCATCACGGTCGCGCGCATGCTCGCGGCGTCGGTGCTGGTGAGGAACTGCGGCGCCGTCGTCATCGCCGCGTTGTTGTGGCAGCCGACGCACAGGCTGTTGAACAGCGGGTACGCGTTGTTGTTCCACTGATCGAGCGCCACTTGCTTCGGGTCGGCCGTGCCGGCGTCCCCCGTTCCGAACGACTCACCCGTAATGAAGCCCGTGCAGGCCGTGCTGGCGATCGCGAACCCTAGCGACAACAGGATCGGAGCTGGGTGGCGAGCCATAGCCTCCAGTAAAGCAACGGGTGTGCCGCCGCCTACGCCTCCCACCATGTACGCAACCACCCGAGATCAGGGCGCTGTCGCGCGAGGGGGGCTGAGGCGCTTGCCCCCGATCGTGGGGGGTCTCCGGACCCCGCGATCCCGACGAAAAAAGAAGTGATCCAGCGGACCTCCGGGCCCGTACTTCGCGCCCGAGCCCGCTACTTCACTTTGACGACGAGGCCGGTCGCGAGGTCGAGCGTGTACTCGTGGCTGCCGTCCAGGGTCAGGGTCGCGGTGCCATCGGCGTGGAACGCGAGGTCGGCATCGATCGAGAACTCGGAGGTCGCGCCTCCAACTGTGTGCTGGCCATCGATCGAGTACATGACGTCGCCGCCGACCGCGAGCTTGGTCGCGGTATCGATCAGCACGGCGTCGTACGTCGCGTCGTAGCTGAGGTGATAGCTCGACGTACTCGAGCGGAAGACCGACGTCACGCTCGCGTCGAACGTGAAGCTACCGCTGCCCGAGATCGTCGCTTGGCTGGTCTGCAATCCCTTGATCGACCAGCTGCCGTCGCGCGTGAGCGACGCGGTGAAGTTCGGCAGCGCGAGCGTGCCCGACCACATCAAGTCGATGTCGGCCGAGTTGGTCAGCTTGGTGCAGAACGGCATCGTCGCGCCGCTCACGTCTTTGCACGTAATGCCGTAGCTGTACGTCAAGCCACCGTGCGTGCCGGTGATCATGCCGCTGCCACCGAGCGCAAACCCGGGGAGCGAGCCACCGAGTGCGAGCGTGAGCGAGTCGGACATCGAGCCGACCTCGCCGCCGCCGCTGCCCGGTGCGGCGGTGCTCGCCATCTGCTGCGCGACGTCGTCGTATTCGTTTTGGGTCGCGGTGTGATCGTTGCTACTCGAGCACGCGACCGTCGAGACGAGGGAAATGGACAACAAGGCTAAGCTCTTCATGCTGCGATACTCAGCAAGCAGCGGACCATTCGCAGGACCGCAGCAATTCACGCACATCGCCGGTTTTGCGGCTGCGCGCTGGCGCTCGGTGGTGCGCTGCCGCTTACCAGGTCTCGCCGAACGGGCGCGCTTCCAGCTCGAACGTCCACGCCGATCGCGGTTGCGCCGCGAGAAACGCCGCGGTTGCCGCGACCGCGTCGGGCTCGACGAAGAACGCCGCCGGTTTGTCCGGCATGCGAGCACGCGTCCGCGGCAGATCGACGACGCCGTCGATGACGATCACCGCGACGTGAATGCCGGCGGGCCAGAGATGACGCGCGAGCGATTCCGCGAGCGAGCGTTGCGCCGCCTTCGCCGGAGCGAATGCTGCGGTCTTCGCGCCGCCGCGCCGCGATGCGGTCGCGCCGATGATGAGGAAGCTACCGGTGCCTGCGCGCTTCATCGCGGGCGTCACTTGCTTCGCGACGAGGAACGCGCCGAGCGTGTTGACCCGCCAGCTCGCCTCGAGATCGGCCGCCGAGATGTCGTCGAACGTACCGAACGTGCCCGAGCCGGCGTTGTAAACGACGACCGCCGGATCGCCGAGCTCGCTGCGAATCTCGCCGAACACGCGCTCGACCGCGGCGGCGTCGCCGACATCGCACGCCCAGGCCTTGGCTTGTCCCAGGGTGGCCGCGAGCTCTTTGCCGAACCCATCGTTGCGGGCGAGCAGGGCGACCGCATAGCCGTCGTGGTCGAACCGCCGAGCGAACGCCGCGCCGTTGCCAGGGCCGACGCCCACTACGACACAAACGGGTCGTTTCGTCATGGCCGGACCATAGCGCGGTGGCCGGTTTAACAAACTGCGGCTGCCTCGACGGTCGGGCCGGCGATTCCTCGACGGTCGGAAGGCGAGATGCACTTGCAGTCCGACAGCCATTCGTGCAACACATCGCGCCCATGCGCAATTGGCTCGTCCTGTCTGGAATCGTCGCGGCCACCGGCTGCGGAAGTAGCGGCAATGATCTCACCTGCGGCAGCGGCACGACGCTCGTCGGCGACACCTGCGAGGCCGGCAGCGGCAGTGGCAGCGGTGATGTCTGCGGCGCCGGCACGCACGTCGACACCGACGGCGTGACGTGCGTCCCCGACGGCCCGGCCGCATCGGCAGCGCCGACGATCACGTCGATGGACCCGACCAACACTGGCATCGGTGGCGGCTCGCTATTCACGATCACCGGCACCGGCTTCGCGGGTGACGACATCTCTACCCTGACCGTGTTCTTCGGCGACACGACCGATTCGAACTGCCAAGCCACGGTCGGCGCTGCAAGCGCGACGATGGTCAGCGGCGAAGTCCCGCAGGCGTGCGCGTTGAGCGTCAACGTCACCGTCACGGTCACGACGAACCTCGGCTCGGCGACCACGCCGTTTCAATACGACATCCTGTTCGCCGCCGACGGCGACGCGAACGGTAACTCTGGCGGGACGGGCGACCTCTACGTGATCGACCCGTTCTTGGGCGAGTCGTTCGACCTCGGTCCGCTCGTGGACGCGAACGACACCGCCTACGGCATCGGTGGTATCGCGTTCGACGCGACGGGGACGCTGTGGGGCGTGACGACCGGTGACTCGGCGGCCGACGTGGACGGCACCTCACAGCTCGTGATGATCACGCCTGACCTCGCGGATGGCGTCGGCGGAGTCACCGTGATCGGCGACGCGGTCGACACCGA
>CAZDGY010000316.1:0-7200 GCA_964504685.1 uncultured Kofleriaceae bacterium
CGGCCGGTGGCGCATCACGATCTCGGCGGGCATGCCGATCTCCTTCATCGTGCGATTCTCGAACTCCGCCGGATCGATCGCCTTGCCCGGCGGCTCGAGGTGGATCTTCAAGTCGTAGATCGCACCCGCGAGATACTCGACCGTCGCGAAGCCTTGGTTGAAGTGCTTCGCCTTGTCGATCTTCGCGACGAGCTCGTCGGGAATCGGCTTGCCGGTCTGGTAGTGCACGCAGTACTTGCCGAGTACTTCCTTGGTCGGTAGCCAGTGCTCGTTGAGCTGGCTCGGAAACTCGACGAAGTCGCGCTTGGTGTTCGTGCCGGCGAGCGTCGCGTAGTGGACGTTCGAATTGAGCCCGTGTAGCGCGTGGCCGAACTCGTGGAACATCGTGACCGCGTCTTCCCACGAGATCAGGACCGGCTCGCCCGGCTTGCCGCGCACGAAGTTCGCGTTGTTCGACACGATCGGCGGCGTGATGCCGTCGTCGGTGCGCTGCGTGCGGTACTCGTTCATCCACGCGCCGGAGCGCTTGCCGTCGCGCGCGTATGGATCGAAGTACCAGAGCCCGAGGTGCTTGCCGTCGCGCGTGACCTCGTAGACCGACAGCTCGGGGCGCGCGGTCGGCACGTCGTGGACCTGGGTGAACGTGAAGCCGTAGAGCTGGCCCGACGCCCAGAACATCGCTTCGCGCAGCTTGTCGAGCTGGAGGTATGCCTTCACGACGTCCTGATCGAGGTCGTAGCGCGCTTTGCGCACTTTCTCGGCGTAGTAGCGATAGTCCCACGGTGCGATCGGCGGCGCCTTGTGGTGCGGATCCTCGCTGTCGGCGAGCTTCTGCATGTCGGCGACTTCCTCGTGCGCGCGCGCGACCGCGGCTTTCCATACGCGCATCATCAACGCCATCGCAGCGTCCGGCGTCTTCGCCATGTTGTCGCTGATGATCCAATGCGCGTGACTCGGATAGCCGAGCAGCTTCGCGCGCTCGCCGCGCAGCGCGAGGATTTCGACGATCGTCTTCTTGTTGTCATGCGCGTCGTTGTTGTCGCCGCGCGACGTGAACATCCGGAACGCCTTCTCGCGCAGATCGCGCCGGGTCGAGTACGTGAGGAACGGCTCCATCGCCGACCGCGTGTTGCCGAACCGCCATTGGCCTTTCTTGCCCTTCGCTTCGGCGTCTTGCTTGGCGGCTTCGCGTAACGACGGGGGCAATCCCGCGAGATCGGCTTCGGAGGTCAGCACGAGCTCTCCGGACTCTTCGTCGGCGAGCTGGTTCTGGCCGAACGTCGTGAACAGCGTCGCGAGCCGCTGGTTGATCGCTTGCAGCCGGGTCTTGCCCGCGGCGTCGAGCGCGGCGCCGTGGCGCGCGAAGCCTTGATACTGCTCGTCGAGCAAACGCTGCTGCTCGGGCGTGATCCGGAGCGTCGCGCGCGCGTCGTAGACCGCTTTGACCCGCGCGAACAGGCCGGCGTTCTGGATGACCTCGTCGTTGTACGCCGCGAGCTTGGGGGTGAGATCCTGCTCGAGCTGTTGGACGGTCTTGTCGCTGAGGGTCGACACGTAGACCCCGAACAGCGTGCCGACCTGATTGAGCGCTCGCCCGGCGCGTTCGAACGCGACGATCGTGTTGTCGAACGATGGCGGCTGTTTGTTCGCTACGATCGCGGCGATCTCGGCGCGGTTCTTCGTCATCGCAGCGTCGAACGCCGCGGGGAACCTGTCCGCGTGGAACAGATCGAAGCGTGGAAAGCCGCCGTGGGATCCGGCGAAAGGGGCGAGCAGCGGTTCATCAGCCATCGCGTACGACGATACCTCACCGCCCGGCGAGCGACCACGCGAGGAGAAGCTGCCCCGCGAAATACGCCGGCAGGCCCCACACCTTGTTCGCGAGCGCCCTGCCGACGAACTTGTCGCGCGCGACCGATAGATCCGACGCGAAGAACAGCGCGGCACCGGTGATGATGATCGTCGAATGCGTCGCGAGCGCGCCGATCACCATCGTGATGATCGCGACAACATAGAGGATCACGGGCACGCGCATCGAGCCGAGCCGGCGCCACAGCAGGGCCATCGCGATCGCCCCGATCGCGATCGGTAGCGCGGCCGCCGGGCCGGCGAGCCCGAACCAAGCGCTCGGCGCCGACACCTGCGCGAGCGCCACGACGTACGCGAGGTGGCCGAGCAGGAACGTGCCCAAGCCGGCGAGAAACGCGCCCTGGCTGTCGCCGAGCAAACACACGTCGCCGATCGCTCCGAGCACGAGCCCGACGATCAGCGCACACGCATAGCCATCGCTGCGCCCGTTCGCGGCGAGCACCCCGGTCGCGACGAACGCGGTCGACGCCGTGATCTTCGCGATCGTGCGCAGTTGCCGCGCCCCGCGCCACTCCGCGGCGACCAAGGCGAGCGTCGCGAGCGCACAGACGGTGGTGGTGATGGCGAGCATGCCGGCTAGCTTCGCACGAGCGCGTCGGCGACCAGGTCGAGCCGGTCTTGGCCCCATAGCACGTCGCCATCGGCCACGACCCAGCTCGGAACCCCGAACGCGCCGGTCGCTTTCGCCGCAGCGGTCTCGGCGATCAACGCCGCTTTGATCGCGGGCTCGCTCGTGCGGTCGACCCATTCAGCCGGACCGCCTGCGTCGACGGTGATCGCGCGCAGCGTGGCGACCTCCTCGAGATCGCGCTGCTCGCTCCACATCGCGCGGCCGAGCGCGGTCGCGAGCCCGAGCGCGACGTCGGTGCCGGCTTCGCGCGCGACGATGCACAACCGCTGCGCGGTGATCGTTCGTTGCGGGAACTTGCGCGGCCAGTCGAGCCTGACGCCCCACCACCGGGCCCAGCGGGCGAGATCGAGTGCAACATACTCGCGCTTCGCCTTCGGCATCGCGAACAGCGGCACGTCGACCTGGCCGATGTCGCGAAACAAGCCGCCGAGCAGGATCGGCCGGAGGCGCAGCGTCGCCCCGGTCTCGGCGACCAGCGCAGGCACCTGGGTCAACCCGAGATACGCGTACGGACTCGCGACGTCGAAGAACAGGTCGAGGCGGCGAGGCGTCGGCGCGGGCGAGCGAGTCGGCGTGACCGGGCGTAGTGCCGGGCCGCCGCTCGCCGGACCATCGAGCTCGACCCCGGCGAGCGCCGCGGCGACCCATGGCTCGCGATCTTGGCCCCAGATCAACACCGGTGCGTGGCCGTCGCGGCGGATCACCCATGCGGGCGCGCCGAAAATCCCGAGCGCGATCGCTTCGTCGGTGCGGCGGCGCAGCTCGTCCTTGATCTCGTCGCTGTCGGCGCGAGCAAGCGCGTCGCGAATCTCGGCCTCGGCGATGCCGGCGCCGGCGAGCGCGGTCGCGATGACGTCGTCGCGGGTGATATCGGCGACGCGTTGCCAGTACGCCGCGTATAGCGCCGCGATCGCGTCGGGCCAACGGGAGTGGGGCAGCGCGCACAGCACGCGCAGCGCTCGGACTGTGCGCATCGGATGTGCCGCGGGCATCTTGAACGGAACGTTCCAGCGCTCCGCCCAGCGCTTCATGTCTGCGATGTTGTGTGCGGCCTTCGCATGGCCGAGCGTCGCCATCGGGCCAGCCCCGGCGCCGGTCCCGCGAAATACGCCGCCGAGCAGCATCGGCTTCCAGGCCAGCTCGACGCCGGCCGCGCGCGCCAGCTCGACCGCGCGATAGGACGCGAGATAGGCGTACGGGCACGAAAAGTCGAACCACAGCTCGAGCACGTGGTCAGCTTAAGCCCACCGGGACCCGAGCGAGGGAATTGGTAGATCACCTGTCGGCGAGTGGACTTGGGACTTTCGCCACGCAGGTGCGAGCGGTAGACTCGTGGGGTTCGGACATGGCCAAGCTGGTCGACGGCTTCAAAGACGGGCGCCCGGAGCTCGGGCGGCGGACCTTTTTGGTGCCCGAGAACCATTCCGAGGTGTTGGCGCTGCTCTATCACGAGCAGACCGGCATCGTCGGTGGTCTGCCCGTCGGGCCGGTGACGACCGATCCATTCGGCGCTCACGGCATTCGCATGTATCCGGATCAAGATCCGATCGTGCTCGAAGAGACGCGCCGTTACTTCGAAAAGCTGGCCGAACGGTTCTCGAACGATCTTCCGAAGGCGTAGCCGTCGATGGAACCGCACCGCCATTCGGCGGCGCTGCCGGTCACGGGCAAGCCGCGACCGTCGATCCGTGCTACTTTGCGCCGCGTGAAGGTTTTGTTGGGGCTGGCGAGTGCCGCCCTAGCCGGGTGCTCAGGCACTCAGGCTCGTCCCGGTGGGTGTGATTGCAAAGATCCGCCAACGGTTGCTCGGCGTGGCGATGCCGCGGCGATCGGCTCGGCTGCGGCGGTCGCTGTCGCCCCGTCGACCGGGCCGACCGGCCCACCGCCGTTCGCGATGGCGGGCGGCGACGCGCGCCATACCGGGCGACGCGGCGGGCCGGCACCGGCGAAGGCGCCCGCCGAGAAGTGGACCACCGATGTCCACGGCACGGTCGCCGGCTCGCCGACGATCGGCCCCGACGGCACGATCTATGTCGCGTCGCACGACGGCGGGCTGTACGCGATCGATCAGACCGGCGCGGTCAAATGGACGTTCAAGACCGGTGACCGATCGTGGAGCACACCCGCAGTGGCCCAGGACGGCACGATCTACGTCGGCTCGGATGACGATTATCTCTACGCGGTGACCTCCGACGGCAAGCTCAAGTGGAAGCTGCGGCTCGGCTTGTGCGATCCAGCGGGCTTTGGCCCGGAGTCGTCGCGCTGCGATGTCGACGGCGGGCCGACGATCGGCCCGGACGGGACGATCTATGTCGGCGGCGACGGCGTCCACGCGGTGTGGCCCGACGGTACGCTGCGCTGGAAGCTCGCGACGTCAGAGCACGTCGCGTCGACGCCCGCGATCGCACCCGACGGCACGGTCTACGCCGGCTGCCAGGACGACGCGCTCTACGCGATCGGCCCGGATGGCACGAAGAAGTGGGAACTACGCACCGGCGGCGATATCGACGCCGCGCCCGCGATCGGTGGCGACGGCACGATCTACGTCGGCAGCGATGACCACGCGCTGTATGCGATCACGCCCGCCGGCGTCGTCGCGTGGAAGGTCGTCACCGGCGGCGACGTGCGCGCTGGCGCAGCGATCGGCAACGACGGCACGATCTACGTCGGTAGCCACGACGCGAACCTCTACGCGATCGCACCCACCGGCCAGGTCAAATGGAAGCTCGCCGCTGCCGACAAGATCCAGAGCGCGCCCGGCATCGCGACGAACGGGACGATCCTGTTCGGCGCCGAGGACGAGCACGTCTACGCGGTCGCACCCGACGGCACGCTATCGTGGCTACTCGCGTTTCCCGGCGACGTCGATACGACGCCCGCGATCGCGCACGACGGCACTCTGTTCATCGCAGGTGACGATGGTCATCTGCACTCGTTTCACTGATTTTTCGTTACTAAGGAATGCACAACTAATGTCTCAATTCGATCGACAGGCGATCATCTACTGCCTGTCGCGCCTGGTTACTCCGGGCATCAAGCTCACTGCACTCGCCGACGAGCTCGGCGCGCGCAAACAAGACTACGCTCCGCTCCGCGCGGAGCTGCTCGACCTCGTCGAGGAGGGCCTCGTCACCGTGCTGCCCGGCGGAGCGTTCGCGCTGTCGCCGAGTGGCCGGCCCGCGGATCCCCATAACAAGCCGCTGCCGAACCCGCTCGCGCCGGTCTCGCCACAGCTCCCGCTGCGCGGGATTCCGGTGTCGAAACCGGCCAAGCAGCTCGCGGCAAAGCCGGCGCGCGCCGCGAAGCTGCCGTGGAGTGGCGCGACCAAGCACGTCGAGCCGCCGGAGCCCGCGAAGCGCGTCCACGCCCCAGCGGCCAAGCCGGTGAAGCCCAAAGCCGTCGACATCGTCTACGACCCCGACACCGGTGAGGTGTTCGGCGCGCCGCCGGCGGCCGCGAAAGACCTCCGCACGATCGGGCGGATCACGGTCCATCCGGCGGGCTACGGCTTCGTCCAGACCGAGGATCGCGAGACCGTGTTCGTGCCCGCGAAGTATCGCGGCACCTCGCTCGACGGCGATCGCGTCGCGGTCGAGACCTGGCCCGGGTTGCGCGGCACCGAAGGGCGAGTGCTCGAAGTGCTCGCCCGCGGCCGCGCTCGGCTGACCGGGATCCTGCGCCGGATCGGTCGCGCGCTCTACCTCGAGCCGGATGATCCGCGGATCGCTGCGGACTACGGGCGAGTCGGCGTCGACGATGCGCCGATCGGCAAAGACGGTGACTCGGTCGTTCTCGAGATCACGCGCTATCCGGACGCCGCGCGCCGCGAGCTCGCTGGCCGGTTGCTCAAGGTGCTCGGTGATCCCGAAGATCCGCGCACCGAGATCGAGAAGATCCTCGCGGTCGGATCGATTCCGCTCGAGTTTCCCGATGACGTCCAAGCGCAAGCCGTCGCGACCTCGCAGGAGCTCGGCCCGACCGACCTCGCCGATCGCATCGATCTGCGCGATCGCCGGTTCTGCACGATCGATCCCGAAACCGCGCGCGATTTCGATGATGCGCTGTGCATCGAGCATGGACCGCACGGCGGCCCACGCGTGTGGGTCGCGGTCGCCGACGTCTCGCACTACGTGCGCTGGGGAGACGCGCTCGATCGCGAAGCAGCGATCCGCGGCGTATCGGTGTACTTGCCCGATCGCGTGATCCCGATGCTGCCGCATCAGCTGTCGGCCGGCATCTGCTCGCTCAACCCACTCGTCGATCGCTGCGCGATGGTCGTGCGGCTCGATTACAGCGACGATGGCGAGGTTCAAGACGTCAGCTACGCCGCCGCGGTGATTCGCAGCAAAGGCCGGCTCGACTATCCCGGCGTTGCGGCCGCGCTCGACGGCGATTTTCGCGGCCGGCGCGAGCAGTACCGCGAGTGGCAAGGTGAGCTGAAGCGGTTGCACGCGCTGTCGCGGGTGTTGCGCGCGAAGCGCCAAGCGCGTGGCTCACTCGATCTGGAGATCGCCGAGCCCAAAGTGGTGCTCGACGCCGATGACCCGCGGCTCGTCCGCGATGTCGTGCGTGCGAAAGGCGATCCGCAGGTCAAGCAGGCGTATCAGCTCGTCGAAGAGTTCATGATCGCCGCGAACGAGGCGGTCGGTAGCTTCTTCCGCAAGCGGGACGTCGCGACCGTGTGGCGCGTCCATGCGCCG
>CAZDGY010000317.1:0-7172 GCA_964504685.1 uncultured Kofleriaceae bacterium
TTACCCGAGCCCTGCAGGCCGACGACCATGATTCCGGTCGGGCCCTTCTTCGTCCATTTGAGCTCGGTGTCGACCGGGCCCATCATCTTGATCAGCTCGTCTTGGCAGATCGCGACGAACGCCTGCTCGGGCGTGATCGACTTGGTGCCGTACTCTTCGCTCTTCGCACGGAGCTCGACCCGCTTGCCGCGTGCGGCGTCTTTGACCCGCTCGAGGAACTTCTTGACGACGGTGAATTCGACGTCGCCTTCGAGCAACGACAGGCGGACGTCACGCAGCGCTTGATCGATGACGTCGTCGTCGAGCTCGGCGACACCGGTCAGCCGCTGGCGGGCGGCGCGGAATCCCTTGGCGAGAGTCTCTAACACCCGGTCGCTATACCACTTCCCGAGGTCTCGGCTCTACTCGATCGCGTGGCGTGCGATCGCAGAAACCTCGGGATCCGGATCGTTCGCGAGCCGTCCGAGGACGCCGATATCGCCACTCGACCGACGGCGGATCCATGCAGCGCGGGCGACCGCGGCGCGAATCGCCGGATCGGTGTCGTACGACAGATGATCGAGGATCGCGATGTCGCCGAATAGCGGGAACGCCCATTCGAGCGAGTGCGCGACCGCGAGTCGGCGCACCGGATCGTCGGCGAGCGCCCAGGTCGTCGCCAGGTGTGTGCCGGCGAGCGGGCGCAGCTCGGACAGGGCGAGCGCGAGCGATCGGCCGAGCGTTGCCGCGGCATCGCGCGGATCCATGTGCTCGCCGTCGATCGAAAGATCGCTCGCGAGGTCGCCGTCGAGATCGGTGTCGACGTCGCGCGCGACGGGCGGCGCCGAAGGCCCGGCTACCGCTGCCGCCGGCGACGCGGTGAGCGCGAGCGCGGTCAGCTTCGACAGCAGCCTGCGAAGAGGGATTTTGCGCATGGGGTTGAGATGGTCAGACGGACACATGCGTTGTCCGTTCATTTTACCGTGGCCACGCAAACCGCCGGCGTCAAGGGAGAGCGGACGAGGGCAACAACTGGTGGTGCATCGGCCGCTATTCCCGCGGTAACGTCGCGGCCGATCATGCGCACGTGCTGTGCCATCGCGGCAATTTGCGCCGGCGTAGCGACCGCGCAGGCCGATGCGATCCGGTGCGACGATCTGTCGACCGCCGATGTCTCGATCGACGGGTTGCTCGACGATTGGAGTCAGAGCGCGGTGCTCGCGCGTACCCAGATCGAAGGCGGGTCGATCGCGCTGCGCTGCTCGTGGGATGGTACCGCGCTCGCGATCGCCCTCGACGTTGGCGATGACCGCGTGGTGCGCACGCGAGGCAAAGGCGACGAGGATCACGTCGACATCAAGGTTTCAGCCGGCACGGCTCCCACTGCAGTCACGGTATTTCCGGGCACGCCGATCGCGAAAGCGCGTTACGTCGCACCCGCAAGGGTCGCGGTCGCCGACTCGCTCCAACCGCACGGGTTCTCGATCGATCTGCGGATTCCAGCGGCGCGGATCGCCGGTTTGTCGAAAGCGACGACGACGCTCGCGCTCAACGTCGCATTTCACGACTCCGATGCCGCGATGGGCGGCGCAGCTCACGACCTCGTGATCGCCGACGCGATCGAGCTTGGCGACCGCAAAGATCTTCTCGACGATTTCCTCAAGGCGACGCACCTGCGCAAGGCAGAGCTCCGGCTCGACACGATCGCGACGGTCGATCCGATGCATCGCGGCAAGCAGCGGATCGTCGCGGGCGGCACCGTGATCGGTGTGATCGGCGATCAGTACGCGTACGTTTCGCTGCCCGCCGCGACCGCCGCCGACGTGCTCGGCGTCGAGCTGATGGCGCTCGGCGCGCATGGCATTCAGGCGATCGCGGCGCGCGTGCGCCAGGCGGGCAATGGCGGCTCGCGCGATCTGCTGATGCTGTGGACGGTGAGCGCGGGTCAGCTCCAGCCGCTCGCGCAGATCGAGGTCCGCAAACAACTCGGAGCGAGCTCACTCGAAGCTACGTGGCGGATCGCGGCGGGCAAATCGGGCCCCGAGTTGATCGTGGAAGCGAAGCCGGCGATCGGATTTACCGTCGACAATTGGAACGAAGACCCGGCGACCGACGCCGATCCGATCCTGCTCCCGTGGGATCCGAAAAGATCCGGAATCGCGTACTCGCTGCGCGGGAGCGGGCTCGCGCGGCGTGAATTGGTTTCTGTACAAAAGAAGCGTTAGGGCTGTTACACGACGACGATCGCGTGATCTCCATGTGCAAACGCGTGCACACAAGGGTTGCGCCGGGGCGTATGTTAGTTGTTCTCTCCGGACGACGACCGTGCAGGACGCATCCAGAATCGGCCGTTATGAGGTCATCAAACATCTCGCCTCGGGCGGGATGGGGCAGGTGTATCTCGGCCGCACGACCGGTCTAGGCGGCTTCGAGCGGCACGTCGTGATCAAGACGCTCGACCTCGAGCTGGCCGACGACGATCCGTTCGTCACGATGTTCCTCGACGAGGCCCGGCTGGTCGGCGCGCTGCACCACCAATACATCGCACCGGTCTACGAGGTCGGCCGTGACGACGCCGGCCGCTACTTCCTCGTGATGGAGTACGTCCACGGCGAGACCGCGCATGCCGTGTTCGAACGCAGCACCGAGCGTCAAGACAAGGTGCCGCTCGGGTTCGCGCTGACCGTCGGGTCGGCGGTCGCGTCCGCGCTGCATTACGCCCACTCGGCGCGCGGCAGCAGTGGTGCGCCGCTCGCGATCGTCCATCGCGACGTCACGTTGTCGAACCTCATGCTGGGCTACGACGGCGGCGTCAAGCTGATCGATTTCGGCATCGCGAAGGCCGCGAATCGCGCGACCACGACGCAAGTCGGCGCGCTCAAAGGGAAGGTCGCGTACCTCGCGCCGGAGCAGATCCTCGGTCGCCCGGTCGACCACCGCGCCGACATCTTTGCGCTCGGCGTCGTGCTGTACGAGCTCACGACGATGCGCCGGGCGTTCCGCGCTGGCTCGGACTTCATGACGATGGAGCGAATCACGACCGGCCGGATCACGCCGCCGTCGCAGGTCATCCGCGATTACCCGCGCGGCCTCGAGCTGATCGTGATGAAGGCGCTCGCCACCGATCCCGAAGCGCGATTCCAAGATGCCGCGACGCTCGGCCGCGAGCTCGACGCGTTCGGCCATCGCAACGGCCTCGTGCTTGGCCATCCCGCAGTCGCGCAGGTGATGGAGCTACTGTTCGACCACCGCAGCGAGCCGTGGCTGTCGCCGGCGCCTCGCCATGCGCGCGCGGATCTCGTGATCGAGATGGTGCCCGAGGCGGTGCCGGTCGAGACCGACGAAGCGGTGACGATGCCGGTCGATATCGACGCGATGGTGATCGACGAAGAGCCGGCCTACATCCGGATCGAGAGCCTGCCGGCGCGCAGGGCGGACCCGACGCCGGTCCGCGCAGCGTCGCCGCTCGCAGGAGGCGGGCTGGCCGAGCTCGGCAGCGACGAGCGCGCTGCACTGTCTGCGTTCTCGGTCGGCATGGCGGTGCCTCACGAGGTCCCGATGTCGCCGTCGGGCCGGTCCGCGGTCGGTACGCAGCCGCCGATCGCGCTCGACGATGACGATATGCTCGACGACGGCCGGTTGCCCCCCGCGGGCGGCGCCAGCCAAGGTTGGCACGATGATATCGACGATGCGCTGATGCGCTTCGCCGCGCCGCGCGCCGGCACCGATCTCGCGATCCCGATCGAGCCGACCGTGCGCGCCGAATCCGAGCTCGCGATCGAGATCTTTCGCGAGCCGATCGAGGTTTCTCGCGTGACGCCGCAATCGTTCACCGCGATCGTGCCGCGGCCGGCGCCCCCGCGTCCCCGGCTGACCTGGCTGCTGATCTGCGGTGCGCTCGCGCTCGCCGCCGCGCTGCTGATCGGCGGGCTGGCGTACTCGAATCCTGACTCGTCGTCGCCTCCGCCTGCGGTCGCCACCCCGAAGCCCGCGCACGCTGGGTCGGGCCTGGCGCTACTCCCCGCGGTGGCGGCACCGCCGCCCGTGACCGCGCCGCAAGCCGCGCCGCCGACTCCGGTGCTGCCCACGACGATCGCTGTCCACGTCACGACCACGCCCGGCGACGCGACCGTGCTGCTCGACGGCAAGCGCCTCGGCCACACCCCGTACGACGGCGCGGTGCCAGCCGAGCCCGGGAAGCACGTACTGAAGCTGCGTCGCCGTGGCTACGCGCCGCAGAAGCTCGACGTCGAGCTCACCGCGGATCTGACGCGCGACGTTCCGCTCCACGCCGTCGGCTCCGGTGACATCTAGCGCTTCGCGACATCGCTGTCGCTCCCGTCGACCTCCGCTCGCGCGATTCCGGCAGGTTAGTAGCGGCACATCCGTTGCTGTGCACGGCGTCATGCTTCGTGTCATCGCAGTCATCGCGCTCGTCGGTTGCGGCGGCGGCTCGCAGATCATCCTCGATCCGGACGGCCCTGGAGCTGCCTGCCCGGCATCGCAGAGCGGCGAGAGCGGCGACACGATCGACAACTCGCCGTGCGCGCTCGCGGCCGGAGCGCAGTGCTTCGTCGTCAACGATTTCTCATCGTGCGCATCGGCTTGGTACACCTGTGGCGCCGACGGTCATTTCCACTACGACCAAGGCCTCGGTGCGCAGGACGGCGCGTCTTGCGCCGGTGCGCCGGTATCGTCTTGCACGACCGAGGGCAACCCGAGTTGTCAGACCGCGCCACCGAGCGGCAGCTGCACCTGCGAGGCGAATGGCAACTGGCACTGCGTCTCGGGTTGCTACGAGACGTGCCCCGCCGAATACGATCCGGCGTACAACGCCGCGCAATGCATGCCGGTCGGCCTTAGCTGCAGCTGGCCCGGGCACAACTGCACCTGCTCCGACACCGGCATCGGCGGCGGGATCGGGGAATTCGAGTGCGTGTGACCGCTCGCTATTCCGAGTTGCTCGCGGCGCGGCCGTCTTCGTAGGGCTCGGCGTCGTAGTCTTCGCGATACAGCGCGCCGAGGTGGCGGCCGCAAAAGATCTCGATCAGCTCGGGGTCGTACATCTTGCCGGCGGTCTTGCGCAGCACCGCTTCGCACTCCTCGAGCGGCAGCGCTTTCTTGTACGGGCGATCGGTCGCCATCGCGTCGAACGCGTCGGCGATCGCGACGATGCGTGCGACGACCGGGATGCCCTCGGCGACCATACCGTCGGGATAGCCCGAGCCATCCCAGCGCTCGTGGTGGCTGCGCACCGCCGGCATGATCGGATGCAGCATCTCGATCTTCGAGGCGATGTCGTAGCCTTTCACCGGGTGCTCGCGCATGTGCATCCACTCGGCCTCGTCGAGCGGCCCGGGCTTCAGCAGCACCACGTCGCGGATGCCGATCTTGCCGATGTCGTGCAAGAACGCGCCGAACTCGAGGGTCTCGAGGCCGTCTTCGGGATAGCCGGCCTCGCGCGCGAGGATCAGCGAATACGCGGCGACGCGACCACAGTGACCGCGGGTGTACGGATCCTTCGCTTCGATCGCTTCGGCGAGCCCGAACAGCGCCTGGCGGTTCGCAGCCTTGAGTTTTTCGTAGCTCTCTTCGAGCTCCTTCGTGCGCTCTTTGACGACGGTGTCGAGCAGCACCTCGCGGCGTTGCAGCTTGCCTTGCTCGGCCGATAGCTTGCGGACCATCTCGCGTTGCTCGTCGACGAGGCCGAGCAGCTTGACGCCTTCGTTGACGACCGCGACGAGCCGACTGCGCTCGCTCGCGCGCGCGACTAGCCGGATGATCGTGCCAGCGTGCGCGGGGCGATAGTCGAGCTCGACCGCTTCATCTGGCGACGCGACCACCGCGATGCGCAGCGCATCGGGTGCGTGCAAGATGCTCGACTCGAGTAGGCCGACGCCGTCGAACGTGCCGGTCACGTGTTGCGCGACGATGACGTTCGCGGGTTGGCCGCGCAGCTTGTTGAGCGCCTCGACCGTCGATCGCGCGGTCTCGACCACGAGGCCGGTCGAGCCGATCAGCTCCGCCAGCTCGCCCAGTGCCTCGGGCTGGGGATGGGTCACGAGGGCGCGAAACCGACGACTCACAGAACGTCACTATATCCGTGGACATGCCCGTCGCAACGGGTAGATTTTGCGCCTTGCAAGAGAACGTCAGCGGCAACCTCTCCGGCCTCAAGGCGAGCGAGATCAAGGCACTGGAGCGGCTGTACCGCCGGCGAGTCGCACCGACCGAAATCGTATCGGCCGAGCTCGCGACTCAGCTGGCGGCGCAGGCGGCGGAGCTGCATCGTCAGGTCGGCGTGTTGATCGATCGGCGCGGCGCGATCAGCCACGTCATGGTCGGCGACGCCTCGAAGCTGTTCTTGCCGGACCTCGGACGGTTTCGCGGCGGCGCGGGGCGATTTCGCGGCCTGCGGCTCGTCCATACGCACTTGCGCGGCGAGCCGCTGACCAAAGACGATCTCACCGATCTCGCGCTGCTCCGGCTCGACGCGGTCGCCGCGATCGGCGTCGATGCGGGCGGTCGGCCGGGCAAGCTTTACGTCGGTCACCTCGTGCCGGATGCGCCGGTCGATCGGCCGTGGCGCGAGCTGCCGCCCGAATCGGCGATCGCGTCGTCGGTCGACTTCGTCCAGCTGATCAGCAGGCTCGAAGGCGAGCTCGCGCGCCACCAACGCGTCGCGCCGACCGATCGCGGCAAGGACCGCGCGCTGATCGTGCACGTCGCGCTCGGCAAGTCGGTGCGCACGTCGGATGCGCGGATCGCCGAGCTGCGCGAGCTGTGTCGCACCGCTGGCGTCAAGGTGATGGACGCGATCGTCCAGCGCCGGCCCGAGCCCGATCCGAAGTTCCTCGTCGGGCGCGGCAAGCTCGACGAGATCCTCGTGACCGCGATGCAGCTCGGCGCCGAGTGCGTGATTTTCGATCCCGATCTGACACCGGGCCAGGCGCGCGCGATCAGCGAGGCGACCGACCTCAAGGTGCTCGATCGCACGATGCTGATCCTCGACATCTTCGCGCAGCACGCCGCGAGCAAGGACGGCAAGCTGCAGGTCGAGCTCGCGCAGCTCCGCTACGCGCTGCCGCGGCTGATCGAGAAGAACACGATGATGAGCCGGCTCACCGGCGGCATCGGCGGGCGCGGGCCGGGCGAGACCAAGCTCGAGATCAACCGCCGCCGCGCGCGCGATC
>CAZDGY010000318.1:0-7103 GCA_964504685.1 uncultured Kofleriaceae bacterium
GCTGCGCACGGCCTCAAGGACCGGATCGAGGCCCACGCACTCGACGTGTTCGAGACCGGCGCGCGCTATCAGATGTATCACGCGCTTGCGATGCTGCTCTGCGCGGCACTCGCGGTGCGCGGCGCAGTGACCGCCGGCTGGATCTTTCAAGCCGGGATCGTCGTGTTCTCGGGAAGCTTGTACGCGCTCGCGCTCAGCGACGTAAAGATCCTCGGTGCGATCACGCCGATCGGCGGCATCGCGTTTCTCGCCGGCTGGGCCTACCTGGCCTATGGAGCATTGCGCAGCGCATGAAGCCATTCGTCGAACGCGTGATCCCACTCGTGCGCGCCCGCAAGACCACGCCACTGCGTTTGCGCGTGTTCGCGCCGGTCGCCGACGGGCTCGCGTGGGCGTGCAACGTCGAGCTGTCGATTCGCGGCAAGCCGGTCGTTGATCCGATCACGCTGTACGGCGCCGACAGCGTGCAAGCGCTGCTGTGCGCGATGTCGATCGCGGTCCTCCGGATCGAGGTCATGCTGTTGACCACGAAGTCGAGCGTGGATCGCGAATCGTTCGACGACCTGCGCAAGCTGCGCCCCGTCCACGTGTTGCCTCGCGCGTTGGCTGCGCCTGCTAAGCGCCCGTCTGCAGCACGACGCTGAACTTCATCGCCGCGCCGAGCAGCGCGTCTTTGATCTTCTCCATCGTATCGGCTGCGACGTCCAGGTAGTCGTCCGAGGTCGTCCATGGCCGGACGTAGAGCTTGATCCCGGTGTCGGCGACCTCGGCGACATCGATCGCGGCAGCCGGTGACGTCGCGATCCGATCGTCGCCGGTGAGTGTCGCCTCGAGCAGGCCGCGCAGCGTCGCGAGGTCGGTCGCTTGGACGTTGACGAGCAACTCGACGCGACGCCGGCCGAGCACGGTGTAGTTCTCGATCGGCGCGGCGATGACCTGGCCGTTCGGGATCGTGATCTGGCGGTTGTCGGCGGTGACCAGGATCGTATGGAACACTTTGATCGCGTCGACTCGCCCGAGGTACTTGCCGATCATCACGAGGTCGGTGACCTTGTAGGGGCGCAGCACGATCAGCATCACGCCTGCGGCAAAGTTCGACAGCGAGCCCTGCAACGCGAGCCCGACCGCGAGACCAGCGGCACCCAGGACGGCGACGATCGCCGTGGTTTTGATGCCCACCGTGTCCATCGCCGCGATGACAACTGCGGCCAGCAGCGTCGCGTAGACAACGTCGCCGAGGAACTTGCGCAGCGAGATATCGATCTTGCTGCGCTCGAAGACGCGATCGACCGCCTTCAGTAGCGCACGTGAGATCATTCGTCCGAAGACGAAGATCGCGAGCGCGAGCAAGATCTTCAGCCCGATCGGGACCAGGTACTCGTTAGCGGCGTCTTCGATCTCGTCGAGCGTGATCGTCATCGCCTCGCGTTTTATCTCAGCCAGGGCGGCGGATTCAGCGATTTCGCGAGGTGATCGAGAAACAATGTGAGGCGCGGCGGCAGATTCTGCCGTGCGGGATAGACCGCATGGACCTCGGTTCCTTGCGATTGCCAATGCGGCAGCACGCGAACGAGCATGCCGGTCGCGATGTCATGCGCGGTCATGAAGTCGGTCGACACCGCGATGCCACCGCCGGCGACCGCGACATCGCGCAGCGCACCGTAGTTGTTACTTGCAAACCGCGCGGGCCGGCCGAACTCGTAGCTCGCCTCGCCGTTCACGAGCGTCCACGTCTGATTGCGCGAGCCCGGCGTGAACAGCAGGCGATCGTGCTCGTCGAGCTCCTCCGGATGAGTCGGCGTGCCGCGCTTCGCGAGGTACGATGGCGCCGCCACCAGCACCATGTGGACGCTACACAGTCGGCGTGCGATCAGCGTCGACTCCGGCATCGGCCCGAACCGCACCGCGACGTCGAAGCTCTCTTCGATCAGATCGACGACTCGGTTCGTGCTCTCGAGCTCGATGTTGACCTCGGAGTGTAGCGAGTTGAACTCGGCGATCACACTGCCGATGTGACGCGCGGAGAAGTCGATCGGCGCGGTAACGCGCAACCGGCCGCGAGGCGAGGCCTGCATGTCGGTGACGAGCTGCTCCGCCTGTACGACGTCCGACACGATCCGACTACAGCGCGCGTAGTACGCCTCGCCGATGTCGGTCAGCGCGAGCTTGCGCGTCGTTCGCTGGACGAGCCGAACACCGAGTCGCTCCTCGAGCTGAGCGAGCTTGCGACTGACGGTCGACTTGGGAAGGCCGAGCATCTCGGCCGCGCCGGTGAAGCTCTTGGTCTCCACCACTTTGGTGAACACGACGATGTCGTTGAGGTCCATGGCGAGGGTAGAGGGTAGACTCCTCGCGATGTCGCAATGGCAGCTCCTAACAGCGAAGGTCGATGGCTTCTTTTCCCGGGTAGAAGCCAGACATCCTAGCGATTTACAGTGTTCGACTGGCTGCTCAGACTGTTGTCATACGCGCCTGACCGTGACGGGAGTGGAGGCTGCAGCGGTCCGGGAGGAGCTCCAAACGTGGCCCGAGTCGCGTAGGCGGGAGCTGGCCAGCCAAGCCACAGCGGCGCCAGTCGACCGGTGCGCGGCGCTCGATCCCGCGGGTCGATGTGCGATCTATGCCGCTCGCCCGCTGGTCTGTCGGTCGCATGGAGCGCCGATCCGGATGCGCGAACGTAGTCTGCCGGTCGTGCAGGCGTGCTTTCGCAATTTCACGCGCGGCGGCCCGGCGGCGGCCGATGCCGATTGCGTTCTCGATCAAGAGACGCTGTCCGCGCTGCTGCTCGCGGTCGATCGCGAAGCGGGCGGCGATGGCAGCCGCTACGACCTCGCCGAGCTGCTAAGGTCCGCCGCCGAATGATCGAGCTCGACCATGCGCGGTTCCGCCGCGTCGATCCAAAGATCTTCACGCATCGCGTGGTCGCCGATTGCATGACTCACACGTGCAAGCTCAAGCACAAGGGCGGCACGACGAAGCTCGATGCATGTTGCCAATACGGCGCCGACGTCGATCTGTTCGAGCGCGACAAGATCCTCGCGCGCAAGGACTCGATCCGAGCGGTGCTGTCTGATGCTGCGCGCGACCTGCCGTGGTTCGACGAGAGCGAGCCCGAGGTCGATGCCGATATGCCATCAGGCACGATGGTGCGCACTGCGGTGCTCGGCGACGGCTGCCTGTTCCTGTCGCACGACGGTCGCGGCTGCGCGATCCATCGCGCCTCGATCGAAGCCGGCTGGGACTTTCGCGGCACGAAGCCGGCGGTGTGCCGGTTGTTCCCGCTGACCTTCGGCGACGGAGCGATCATGATCTCCGACGACTATCCGGACTACTCGTGCGCGTACGATCCGACCGCGCCGACCCTCTACCGCGTCTCGCGCGACACCCTCGCAGACGTCTTTGACGCCGCGCTCGTCCGAGCGCTCGATGCGGTCGAGCTGCGCCCCCTGCCGCGCGTCTAGGGACGCTGTCGCTATTACTTCGGCGCTAGCCGCGCTTCGTAGACTTTCTTCGCGTAGCCCTTGGTCTCGGGATTCGGATCGGCTTTCGATCGGACTCGCACGATCGAGCCCGGCAGCTCGACCACACCTGCGGTCATGGTCCATCCGGGCGGTACTTGCGGATCACTCCAGAAGTAGAGCCATCTCGCATCTCGCGGCGCGAGGTTGATGCAGCCGTGGCTGCGCGCCTTGCCGAACTGGTCGTGCCAGTACGCGGTATGCAGCGCGAGGCCTTTCTCCGGGCTGAAGAATTCGGTCCAGGGCACGGTCGCGACCGAGTATGGGTCCTCGCCGTTGAGGCCTTGCATGTCTGCCTCGGACTCCTTCATCCAGATCCGATAGATCCCGGTTTCGGTCGGCGTGTCCTTGCCGCCCGACGACACCAACGTCGAGTACACCGGGGTGTCGCCTTCGAACGCGACGAGGATCTGGTTGTCGAGATCGACATCGATCCACCGCTCGCCCGGCGTCAGGGTCTCCGGCGGCGGTGCGGGCTCGAACACGCGCACGTCACCCGCTGCGATCCACTCTTTGTCGCTCACCCGATACGCGATCGGATGTTGCTGCGCATCGCTCGCGGTCTCTAGCACCGGCACCGGCGTGCGCACCGCGAGCTGACGCACGACGCCACCTCCGTTTGGCTTGACCATCGTCCATGCCGTGATGCCTCCGCCGCGTGGCGTGACCCACGCGAACGGCACGCCCCAGCCGGTGTCGTCGCCGAGTCGAGCGCCGCGCCACTTCGATGGCACGTGCTTGGTGATCGCGCTCGCGAGCACGTAGTCGTTGTCTTTCTCGCGGTGGCTGATCTTCCAGTACAGCTTGCCGCCGACCGTGAGCTCGTCGTACTCGCGCACGTTCATCGAGCCGACCAACGGCTGGTTCTCGACCATGTGCGGCAGCTTCGGATCGTCGTCCACGTCCTTCGGCGAGGTCACCGGATGCTTGTCGTGCTTCGGCTTCTTAGGCTTGCCCTTCGGCTTCTCGAGCAGGTAGGTCACCGAGCTCGGGCCGGTGACCTTGCCGTAGGTGCCCGGTACGATCTCGCCGCGATCGAGCTGCGGAACCTCTTGGCCGTACGGCATGAGCTTGCTCGCGGTGACGTAGTCGCCGCAGATCCAACCGCGGGGTGAAATCTCGACCCAGTTCTTGCTGCAGCCCTTGCCGGCTGCGGTTCGAGTCCACCCGACCCGCGTATCGATCGCGACCGTGCCGATCCGCTTCGCATCGTCGCCGGGCTCGAGCCGAACGCCGACCGTGCGGACCAGGGTTAGCGACCGCGTGCCGTCCGGAAAATCGGGCTGAGTCGGCACCGGCGTCGGCTCTTGCGGGGGGGTCGGCTCGGGTCGAGCCGCCTGCTGGTGAGCCGGCGGCTCGGAGCCATGACAGCCGATCGCGACGACCACCAGCGCGCCTCGCTGGAACCGTATCGCCATTCGGCGATGCGCACGTCCTGGGGCGAGCCCCGGCCGTCGAGCCGCGCGGTTCCGCACGCCATCGACATAGCACGCTGCGTCGTCGTCACAAAATATGGCCGTTCGCGGGCCCATGCTAACGTCGCGCGAGCGATGCGACTCGGGGAGATGCTCGTCCGCGACGGACGGTTGACGGAGGCGCAGCTCAAGCAAGCCCTCGCCGCCCAAGCTCGCGACGGCGGCCGCCTCGGCACGGTGCTGGTCGAGCACGGCATGGTCGATCTCGAGGCGTTGACCGTCTACTTGGGGCTCGAGCTCGGCATCCCGATCGCGACCGGCGCGATGCTCGAGCGCGCGAAGCGAGCCGCAGTCCGGCTGCTCCAGCCTGCGCATGCGTTCAAGTTCAAGTGCGTGCCGCTCGTGCTGCAAGACCGCCAATTGATCGGCGCGGTCGAGGATCCACACGACTTCGCGAGCCTCGATGCGCTCGCGCAGCTCACCGGCTATCGCGTGCTGCCGCGCGTCGCGCCCGAAGTCCGGATCTACTACTACATCGAGCGCTACTACGGCGTCGCTCGCCCTGCGCGGTTCACCCGGTTCGGTGACTCGCCACGCGGTGACGAGAGCGCGATCGATACCGGCTTGCCCGCTCCGCCGCTGCCCGGGTTGCCTCCGGTGCCAGCGGCTCTCGTCGCGGCGCCGGGCCCCAAGCCGCGGCTACGCAGCTCGCGCGTCGTCGCGTTCGATGACTCCGAATCGCTCGAGCTCGACGCCGAGGACTTGCTCGAGACGCTCGATGCCGATGACGCCGCGCCGGCGGAGGCCGCGCAAGCGGTCCGGCCCCATCGGCCTTCGCAGCCGCCGCACGACGTGCCGAAGATCGCGCGCGAACGCCCGTCGCCGATCGATCCGCCGACCGCGATCGCCGAGCTCGCGAGCCTGACCGAGCGCAACAAGATCGTCGAGGTCTTGCTCGGCTACGCGTCGGGCGCGTTCGAAGCAGCGGTGCTGTTCTCGGTCCGCGATCAGATGGCGTTCGGCTGGAAAGCGATCGGCGACTTGCCCGGCATCGCGAACGTCGAGCACATCCTGATTCCCTTCGACGCACCGTCGATCTTGCAAGCGGCGATCGCCTCCGACACGGGCGTCGCGCACGGCTCGGTCACGCCGTCCACCGTCACGAGCTATCTCTACAAGGTGCTCGAGTGCGCCGAGCCCCGATTCGCGACCGCGGGCGTGATCGTGATCGGCAAGCGCGTCGTCAACATCCTCTACGGCCACGGGCCAGAGATGACGACCGAGCAACTCGAAGAGCTGCGCCAGGTCTGTCAGGTCGCGGCGGAGGCGTACGCGCGCCTGATCGCGGTGCAGAAGAAGAAGAAGTAGCGCTACTGGTAGAGCACGTAGGTCGCCGGAGCCGTCGGCACCGCGGGCGACTTGACGTTGTGGCAGCCGTTGCAATCCCCGCCGGTCGTCGCCGGCGACGTCATCGTGATCGACGTCGCCATCGCGAGCGCGCTCGGACACGACGTGACGCTGGTCATCGCCGGGTAGGTCAACGTCGGCGTCGTCTGGTAGTAGAAGTTGCCCGCCGCATCGGACACCGCCGTCACGGTGCTACCGCCCTCCGCCACCGAGATCGTCGCACCGGTCAGCGGCGTCGCGCCGGTGTTGTCGCTGTAGATCGTGCCGGCGAAAGCTGACTGGGTCGTGCCCGGTGTGGTCGGGCCGTGGCACCCGGCGCCGAGGCACGACATGCCAGCGTTGCTCGTTCCGCCCGCGGCGTGCGTGTGCATAGCTGCAGGCGGGCTTACCAGCGGCACACAGTTACTACCGCCGGTGTCGCTGCCGCCCCCGCCGCCGCCGCCGCCGCCGCCGTCGGTCGCGCCGTAGACGCCGACGTCGCACGCACCAAGCGCGATCAACACCGATATGCAGGCGGCTTTGGCTATACCTCTCAAGGCGCAAACTCCGTTGTAAAGGAACGGTCATGCAAAGGCCAGCGCACCCCAAGGGAACACTCAAAACCCTTGAAAATCAGCGGGTAGGCCCGTGACATGTGCACGATCTGAGACTCCGCACCCCAGTTCATGGCAAACGACCCCACTCGGCCAGCGCTCCGACCAGCTCTGAATTCTGTTCGGGAGTGCCGACGGTCACTCGAAGACAGTTTACGAGGGGGCCCGGG
>CAZDGY010000319.1:0-7098 GCA_964504685.1 uncultured Kofleriaceae bacterium
GTGCGCTCGTGGATCTCGACCCCCGCCGCGACGTACTTCTCGAGCCCGAACAGATCGCCGGATACGAGCTTCTGCGACGTGATCCCGAGATCGCGATCGCGCGGGTCTTCGACCAGGTGACTGACCGGCGCCTCGAGCATCAACGCGACCAGGGCATCGTCGTCGAGATGGTCGCCCACGACGACCACGGGCGCGGTGATCGTGCGCAGCGCGTCGCCCATCGCCTGGCGGGTCGCGCGATCGATGACGACGAGAGCGAGGCCTTCGGCGTTCGGCTCGGTCGGAAACGCGGTGTGGTGCTCGACGGTTAGCCCCGCTGCAGCCAGCGCGTCACCGACCGTCCCGCGGACCCCCGCGTCTTGGCTCACGCATATCGCGCGGGGGGACATCGAGTGGCAGGGTAGCGCGGCGCGCCGGGCCGCTACAAGCCTGATACGATCGCCCGCGATGGCGGATCCGCCCCCGATCCGACGGTCGACGGTAAACCGTCCTCCGCCGATTCCATCGGCGCGCCCTCCGGTCGCACCGCCGGCGGCGAACACCGATATCGCGCCAGTTCCGGCGTCGAGTGCGGATCTTTCTGAGGTCACCCGCAACCTCGAGGCTCCGGATGCGGGCCAGCTGGTCGAGCGCATGCTCGATCTCGTCGCGACCGAGGCCGAGGCTCTGCTCGTGGGGGATGACGCGGACGGCCGGCTCGCCGATCTCAACGTGCGAACCGCGCTCGCCAGCTGGGACGCGCTCGGTGAGCCCGACGAAGCGATGCGCGTGCTCGAGCTCGCCGAAACCCATCCGCTCGCGCCGCGGTTGCGGCTGTCCGCGGCCTTGAGCTCGGGCGAGCCGGCCGCGCTCGCGGCGGTCCAGGCGCAGCTCGAGGCCAACCCGTCCGCAGCGACCAGCGCGCTCGTTCTCGACGTCGCGGAGGCGTGGCTGTGGCGGCACGACCGGTCGGACCTCGCCGGCGCGCTCGCCGATCGCGCGCTCGCGACGCCGGGCAACGAGGCATGGCGACCGCACGCTCTCGAGCTCGCGCTGTTGGCCCATGCCACTGCGGGTGCGTGGCATCGCGTGATCGAGCTGCGCCGCGCGTCGATCGGCACCGCCCCGCTCGACGAAGTCGCCGCGACCGCTGCGCTCGTCCTCGATCGCGGCAACGATCCGGCCGCGGCGCTAGCGCTGTGCTGGGCGGCGCTCGAGCGCGATCCTAGCGTGGACGACCCGCTCGGCGTATTGCGCGCGATCGATGTCGCGCTGTGTGCGGCAGTGCGGCTCGGCGATCCACGGCGGTTGCAGCTACTCGAACAGCGCGCGCGGCTGATCGAGTCGCGGCCCGGCGGTGGACTGGAGTTGTTTGCGACGCGCCACGCGATCGCAGGTGAGCTCGATCGCCGCGGTTCGCACACCGACGCTGCCGCTCGCTGGCTCGAGCTCGCCGACGATCCGGCCGCCGCTCAGCTCGCCGCCGCCCGCCGGATCGCGACGCTCGGCGCGATGTGGGCGGCCGCTGCATCAGGCGACCGCGCGACCGAGCTCGCCGCGCGGCGCAAGATCGTCGACGACAGTTGCGTCGAGGTCGCTACCGCTCATGCGTGGCGCGCACTCGAGCTCGCCGCCGCGAGCGACGCGCCGGTACCGGTGTTGCGAGAGCTCGCGATGACGGTCGTGGCGCACACCCCGAGCCGCGCCGCCGAACGTTGGCTCGATGTGCTCGATCGGAGCTCTCCGACGAGCTCGACCGCGGCCCGGTTCGAGAAGCGCGGCGCTGGTGCGGTGCGCTGGGCTGCGGTGATCGCCGAACGAACTGGCGACGTGCCGCGCGCGCTCGAGCTATGGCGCCACGCCGGCGATCAGCTCGGCACCGAACGCGATCACGTCGTCCGGTTATTGCGCGCGGGCGATGACGACGCACTCGGCGCCGCCTACGCCGAATGGGCGACGACCGAGACCGATCCGCGAGCTGCCTCGGCGCTCGCTTGCGCACGCGGCATCGTCGATCTCGTACGCGGCGACTTCGTCGAGGCCGAGGATTCGCTCAAGCGCGCCGCCGAGCTCGATCCGAAGGATCCGTTCTGTCGCGCGGCGCTCGCGGCGGTCTATCGCGCCGGCAAGCACTACGATCTGCTCGCGCGCGTGCTCGGCGAGCTGTCGACCTCGCTGACCAGTCGGGTCGGCCGCGCCGCGGCGGCGCGTGAAGCCGCCGAATTGCTCGACGAGCACCTCGGCGATCCTGCGGGTGCGCGCGTCGCGTTCGAGCGCATGATCGCCGACCAGCCCGACGATGGCGACGCGATGCTCGCGTTCGCGAAGCTGCTCGAACGCGATTCGCAATGGGAACGCTCGCTCGAGCTGCGTAAGCGCGCCGCGGGGCTCGCGAGCACGCCCGATCGTCGCGCGGATATCTGGATCGAGATCGCGTTGCGCGAGGATCGCCGCGGGGAGCACGAGGCGGCGCTCGCCGCGCTCGAGCAGGCTGCGACCGCGAGCCCGAAGCGCACCGACGTCGCGCACGAGCGGATCCGGATCTATCGCGATACCGGCCGGCTCGATCTCGCGCTCGGCGTCGTTCGCGGAGAGCTCGCTACCGATCCGCCTCTCGAGCGCCGCATGCAACTGCAACTCGATCAGGCACGGCTGCTCACCGCGCTCGACATCGAGCCCGAGCAAGTCGTCACCGCATACCTCGACGTGCTCGAAGTCGAGCGCGATCACGTCGAAGCGCTCGCCGGGATCGAGGTGCCCGCGCGCGCTCTCGGGCTATGGGATGAGCTCGCCCGCGCATTCCGCGGCGCATCGCCAACCCCGCGCAACCTCGACGTGCTCGCCGAGGCGCTCGAGAAGATCGCCGAATGGTCCGAGCTCGCCGAGGTCCGCCGGCGTCAGCTCGAGAGTGCGAGCTCTCCCGCGGAGAAGTCCACGCGTGCCGCCGCGCTCGCGAAGCTCTACGAGCAAGAGCTCGGCGATAGCGATGCCGCGATTCGCGCGCTGCAAGTCGCGCAATCGGCGACACTAGACGAAGCGCGGCAACAAACGCTCGTGCGGCTGCTGCGCAGCGGCCAGCGCTGGACCGAGCTCGCCGTCGCGCTCGAGCGCGAGCTACCTGCGATCAAGCCCGACGCGGTCGCGCGTCAACTCGAGGTCTTGCTCGAGCTCGGCGAGTTGCGCGCCGACAAGCTGAACAAGCCGGCCGAGGCCGCGCAGGCGTTCGAAGCGGTGCTCGAGCACGAGCCGCACCACGCGACCGCGATCGCCGCGCTCGAAAAGCTGTACGAGACGCTCGGCCGCGACCGCGAGCTCGCCCGGATCATCGAGGCACGAGCCGAATCGACGACCGTGCCCGCCGATCGCGCCGCGTTGTTCACGCGAGTCGCGATGCTGCGCCAAGGCCGCAACGATATCGACGGCGCGCTCGCCGCCTATAGCGCTGCGTTCGACGCCGATCCGACGAACCGCGAGACGTTTACCGCGATGGAACGCGTCTGCTACAAGGCCGAGCGCTGGGCCGCGGCGATGCAGCTCTACGACACCGCGATCTCCCACGTCGAGAGCGGCACGAGTCGCGCGTATCGCCTCGGCGATCTGTACTCTCGGCGCGGCAACGTCCAGCTCAGCTTCCTCGGCCAGCTCGAAGCCGCGACGGCGTCGTACCAGAAGGTCGTCGAGGTCGATTCCGCGCCGGCTGCTGCGATCAAGATCCTCGAAGACCTATGCGCGCGGCGCCGCGACTGGCAGCCATTGATCGCGGCGTGGGAACAACGAGCCGACCTGCAGCGCGATCCGGTCAAGAAAGCCGAGGCGTTGCGCGCGGCCGGCAAGATCATCGCCGACCACGGTAGCGATCCTCGTCAGACCATGCAGCTGTCGCGCAAGCTGCTTGCTCTCGACCCGGCCGATCGCGCCGCGGCGATCGAGCTCGAGCGGTACTACGAAGACCAAGACGACGCGACCGGCCTGATCGACGTGCTCAAGATGCGACTGCAGAGCGCGCTGAACGGCGAGGAGACGATCGAGCTGCTCAAGAAGATCGCGCGAGCTTCGGAAGAAGGCGCGCGCGACGTCGCGACCGCGACGGAACACTACCAGAAGGTGCTCGAGCTCCAGCCGGACAACCGTGACGCGCTCGACGCACTCGGCCGAATCTACGAATCGACCGAGCAGTGGGCCGAGCTGATCGACGTCACCCGTCGCCTGATCAAAGTCACGAGCGATCGCAACACGAAGTCGCTGCTCTACTTCAAGTGCGGCTCGGTGATGGAGGCGAAGTTCGGTCGCGAACAAGACGCGATTCGCTACTACGACGCTGCGATCAAGACGTCGGCGTCGTGTTTACCCGCGGTTCACGGCCTGCGCGACCTCTATCGCCGACGCGAAGAGTGGCCGCGCGTGATCGAGACGCTCGAGATGGAGGTCAAGCTCTGGTCGGACGATAAGGAGCGCGCCGGGGTGTTCGCACAGATCGGCAAGATCTACGAGCACCAACTCGGTGATGCCGAGCGCGGCATGACGTACTACGAGAGCGCGCTGACCGTCGACCCGGAGTGCGTGCCGGCGAACCAAGCGCTGTTCGACAGCTTCTTCGAACAGGGCGCGTGGGACAAGGCGCAAGCACTCGCGTCGTCACTCGCGCAGAAAGCGATGCGCGAAGGTGATCCGACCACGCGCAGTGACTTCTATCGCAAGCGCGGCGTCGTCGCGAAGATGACCGGCGATTGGAAAGCCGCGGCGGACAGCTTGGTCGTCGCGCTCGAGGTCAAGCCGACGAACACCGCGGCGCTCGACGACCTCGGCGCTCTCGCCCGCGAGCGGCCGGACGCGTGGGACTTCGACGCCACCTACCGCGAGCTCGAGAAGGTCTACAAGAAGCGCGACGATGCGAGCGCGCTGATCGCTCGCGTTTACGTCGGCCGCGCCGCGGTGTTCGAGCGCGACGGAGATCTCGATCAGGCCGCGATCCTCTATCGCCAAGCGCTCGAGCTCGCGCCGACCGACGGCACGGTGCTGTCTGCGCTCGTCGATTTTCACGCCGACATGCGGCACTGGCGCGAAGCGGTCGACGCGATCCAGCTGTTCGTGACCTACGCGGGCAGCTCGCCCGACGATCGCCTCGCCGCGTTGATGCGCCAAGCCGCGATCCACGCCGATGGCGAGATGGACGCGACCCGCGCGATCGCGGTGCTCGACACCGTGCTGCAACTCGAGCCCGGCCATCAAGACGCGCACTACTTGATGGCGCAGCAGTTCTTTCTGATCGGCCGATTCGCGGAGGCGCGCGCGGCGATCGATCGCGTGATCGAGCTAGCGACCGCGCCGGGGCAGCCGCTCTCGCCCGAAGCGCTCGCGCGCTACTACTACTACAAAGGCCGGATCCTCGACGCGTCGGGCGAGGCTCGCGCCGCGGCACCGCAGTATCGCCGCGCGATCGAATACGACCCGGGTTACGCGCCGCCCGCACTCGTCCTCGCACGCCGCGCCGCCGATGCCGGCGATCAACGCCAGGCCGAGACGCTGCTGATCGAAGCCGCGCACGCCGCGATGGCGCAGGGCGGACCGCGTGCCGCCGTGCCGCTCCAGCGCGGGCTCGCACGGATCTTGTTGTCGTCGGGCGATCGCCCGGCCGCGATCGAAGCGTATCGCGGCATCTTGAACGTCGAGCCCGACGGTGCGAGCGATCGCGTCGCCCTCGCGGAGATCTACGCGGTCGACGACCCGCAGCGTGCGATCGGCGAGCTGCGCAAAGTGCTCGATCGCGATATCCACCACGCACCGGCGTATCGCCTGCTCGCGTCGTTCTATAACCGCACCGGCGACACCGAGCGCGCGACTCGCGTGCTGACCGCGCTCGACCTGCTCGGTTTCGCCGAGGACTCCGACCGCAACACGATGCAGCGCCTGCGCGCGCTTCGCCACCTCGCACCGCTGCGGCGCTCGCTCGACGAAGACCATCGCAACCGAGTGCTGTCGACGCCTGCCGCCCGCGCACCGCTCGGCGATGTCTGGACTGCGCTCGCCGAACAGCTCAGCGCGCATGTCGCTCAACCCTCGCTCGGCGAGAACCTCAAACCGGCCGCGACGTTCGGCGATGCGCGGCTGCGCCAAGTCATCGCGGAGATCGCCGGCCTGTTCAACACCGATGCCGACGTGTTCGTCGGTGAGAAGGTCCCGGGCCTCGCCGCCGCGACCGCATTTCCGCGCCGGCTCGTCGTCATCGATCGCACGCTGCTCGACGAGCACGAGCTCGCGCTGCGATTCTTGTTCGGCTACGCGTTCGAAGCGATCCGCGGTGGCTATGCCGCGTTGCTCCAGCTCGGTGCTCGGTCGCGCCACCAGCTCGCGCAACTGCTGCGCGATCTCGTTGCCGGCGATGCCGAGCCGAACGGCTTCGCCGCCGAGCTGATCCACGGTGCCTCGCCGCGCGCACTCAAGATGATCGAGCGCCATGCGGGCGCGAAAGACCTCGACGCCGGTGCATGGATCGACGGCATGCTTGCGTGCGCGAAGCGCGCGGGCCTAGTGGCGTGCGATGACTTCGCCGCCGCGGTCTGGATGGTCGCGCGCCTATCGGGCGAACGGCCGGCCGGACATGACGAAACGGTCGCGCTCGGCGCGGTGCTCGGTGGGCCCGATCTCGTCCGGTTCTATCTCAGCGACGATTACCAACTGCTGCGCGACGCACTGACGATGCCGGTCCCGCGCAACTGAGCCCGGGCTCACTGATCGGCCATGTGGGACTCTTACCCACCGAACCTTACTGGATCGATTCCGATCTCCCGGCTACAGTCATGCGGCAGGTTATGACGTTGTGCTGTAATCGACGATACCGCCGTTACGCGGCAGGCGCGCGATGATTCAAAAGTTCCAAGGCAACATTCAGCATCGCGGCGACGTGAGCTCCGTCAAGCTCTCCGGCGTCATCGACGAGGACAACGAGCTCGGCGAGCTCGTCGTCAAGATCCCGACCGGCACGGCGGTGATCGACCTCGGCGAGATCGAGCGCATCAACTCGTGCGGCGTCCGCGACTGGGTCAACTGGCTCAATCGCCTCGAAACGAACGGGACGCGCTCGGTATTGGTCGAGTGCTCGCCGGCGATCGTCGCGCAGAT
>CAZDGY010000320.1:0-7049 GCA_964504685.1 uncultured Kofleriaceae bacterium
GGCCTACCGGCGAGCCGTTCTTCGCGATGAAGCTGGTGTCGGGCCGGCCGCTCGACAAGGTCATCGCCGAGACCACGAAGCTCGAAGAGCGGCTCGCGCTGCTGCCGCGCGTCGAATCGGCGTGTGACGCGATGGCCTACGCGCACAGCCAGCGCGTGATCCACCGCGATCTCAAGCCCGCGAACGTGATGATCGGCAACTTCGGCGAGACCGTCGTGATCGATTGGGGCCTCGCGAAGGATCTCGACGCCGAGGAGAGCGTCGATCCGACCCAAGCCCGCCGCAAGCCACGCCAGCCCCACCCCGAGGTCTCGAGCCAATCGTCCACGCTGACCGTCGCCGGCGCGGTGATGGGCACGCCAGCGTACATGGCGCCGGAGCAGGCGCGCGGCGAAGCGCTCGACCAGCGCGCCGACGTGTTCGCGCTCGGCGCGATGCTCTATCACGTGCTCGCCGGCACACCGCCGTACAACGCGCGCACCGCGACCGATGTCATCGCCGCCGCGGCGCTCGGCAAGGTCGTGCCTTTGCTCGAGCGCGAGCGCCGCGTGCCGCCCGAGCTCGCCGCGATCGTCAACCGTGCGATGGCACCGTCGCCCGACGATCGCTATCCAAACGCCGGCGAGCTCGCCGAAGAGCTGCATCGGTTCCTGACCGGCAAGCTTGTCGAGTCGCATCGCTACACCGCGATGCAACGCGTGATGCGGTTCGTGCGCAAGCATCGCGCCGCGGTCACGATCGCGACGATCGCGGTGATCGGCTTTGCGGTCGGCGGCACGATGGCGGTGACTCGCATCGTCGAAGCGCGTGATCGTGCGGAACGCGAAGCCGAGCTCGCGCAGAGCCGGAAGCGAGCCGCCGAGCGACTGATCGACTACATGTTCACCGACGTCAAGACTCGGCTCGACGCGATCGGCCGGCTCGACGTGCTCGCGAGCCTCGGCACCGAGGTGCGGCGCTACTACGACACGTTGTCGCGCATTCCCGGCGGCATGCCCCACGAGGACGAGATTCGGATGGCCGAGGCGATCGATCTGATCGGCCAAGCGGAGCATCGCTCGGGCAAGACCGACCGCGCGCTCGAGACGTGGACGCAATCGCGCACGCACGTCGCCCAGATCGTCGGCACCGACACCGGCGGGCGGACGAAGCGGCTGCGCCGAATGATCGCGCACCTCGACTTCGAGATCGGTCAGATCGCCGAGGAGCGCGGCAAGTTCAGCGAGGCACTGAGCGAGTACACGAACGCGAAGCGCGAGTGGGATGCACTGCGCACCGAGGATCCGACCGCTCGCGACGTGCTGCTCGGCGCGGCCGACACCCACGACCGGCTCGGCGATCTGCTGCGCAACGACGGCAAGATCGACGAGGCGTTCGAGCAGTATTCCGAAGCGAAGTCCGAGCGCGAGCTCGCGACGACCCAAGGCGGCGGCAAGGTGTCCGACGAAGCGATGGCGCTGTCGACGAGCCACTTGAAGATTGCATCGGCGTATCAGAATCGCGGCGAATCGACGCTCGCGCTCGACGAGTATCGCGCCGCGCTGCGCCTGCGCGAGACGCTCGCCGAGAGTCAGCCCGACAACGTCGTCGTGCAGCAAGCGGTGCTCGAAGTCGAGGACGCGCTCGCCGAGCTCGAGCGCCGGGTCGGCGACACCGAGGCTGCAATCGAGGCTTACACGAAAGCATTACCGACCGCCGAGGCGCTCGCTCGTCGCGATCCGACGAACGCGGACTGGAAGCGCCAGCGCGGCAACATGCTTGCCGACCTCGGCTACGCGTTGCTCGACGGCGGCAAGTTCAAAGACGGTATCGATCGGCTCGGCGCCGCGGTCGACATCCAGAGCGCGCTCGCCGACGCTGATCCGCAGAGCGCGCGCTACCAGAACGATCTATCGCGCACGTACACCCGCATGGGCGACGGCTTTGTTGACCTCGGCCAGACCGACGACGGCATCGCGAGGTATCAGCGCGCGCTCGAATTGCGCCGCGCGCTCGTCGATCGCGATCCGAAGAGCGCGCCGTATCGTCGCGCGATGGCGTGGTCGTACGCGAAGCTCGGTGGCGCGCTCCAGCTGAAGAACGACCCGGTCCACGCCGAGGCCGCGCTCGAGCAAGCGCTCGCGCTGCGCTCCGATCTCGTCACGGAAGCGGCGGCGCAAGGCGGGTTTCGCGACGAGCTCGCGGCGAGCGAGATCATGCTCGGTCAGTTGATCGCGCCAAAGGATCCCAAGCGCTCGGGCGAGCTGCTGACCTCGGGCATCGCGCGCGAGAGAGAGCTCGTCGAAGGCGACCCGATCAACGACGAGTGGAAAGACACGCTCGTGCGCGGCTTGATCGCGCGCTCTGCGGTCGAGCCGAATCGCGATGCCCGCGCGATGCTCGCCGGTGAAGCGACCAAGCTCGCCGAGGTCGGGTTGCACCGAGCGCCTCTCAACGTGCAGTGGGGCGTGCTGACCGCCGAGAGTCATCTCGCGCTGGCCGATTGCGAGTCCGGCGCCGCCGCAGCGGCGGATCGCAAGATCGCGTTCGACCTCCTCCAACCGCTCGCGAAAGCCGGCCGGTTGCCCGCCCAGCGCCTGCCGTTACTCGACCGCGCGCGCGCCGGACGCTGAACCGGTGCGGTACGATGCCGCGCATGGCCGAAGATCCATCGGAGTGGCGACAGAAAGGGAAGGTCTGGACCTACCTGATCATGGCGATGCTGTTCGTCGTCGTGATCATCGTGATCAATGTCGTATGGAAGAACCCCGAAATGGCGGAAGAAGGGGTCAAGCACTTCTTCGGCCTGCCGAGCCCGCTGCTCGCCGCGATCCTCGCGGTCGTCGGTTTTCTCGTTTACTGGGCCGGCCTCAAGGTCGAGCCCGAGTGGCCTGAAGCGGTCGGCGCGTTCTTGGTCGCGGGAGCGATCGCGTGGTTCGAGCTGATCGTCGGCTGGCGCCATTTCGAGCTCGGCGGGATCGTCGTGATTCCCTACCTCATCCCACTCGTGGCTTTTGTCGGCTTGCTGATGTACGCGATGAAACGCGGCATGTGAACTTCCGCCGGCAGCGGGCCGGGAGGCTTACAATGAAGCGATGCGGGGCACTTGCTTAGCATTGCTTCTGATCGCGTTCGGCTGCGGCCACAAAGCAGGCGGCGGCGGCAACGACGGACCGAGCGGCGACGGCTCGAACGGTGATGGCATCGGGCCGAACGACGGCGCAGTCGACACCGCGATCGACGTGCCGAACGTCAAGGGCGCGGTCCACGTCCAGATTACGAACGCCGCCGCGGGCAGCTGCATGCCCGGCGTGCACGTCGTCTACATCGATGTCGACGGCACGCAGACCGACGTCACCGCCGACGGCAACGGCGACGCGACCGGCGACGTGTTTCCCGGCGGCAGCGTCACCGCGGTGTGCGCGCGCACGACCGGCTCGTACTCGATGGCGACGGTGCAAGACGTCGAGCCCGGCGACAACATCGTGCTCAATGCAGCGGCGTTCTTCACGTCGGAGGGCAGTCAGCCGTTCGACTCGACGCCGGCCGGCTCGTTCACCGTGTCGTGGTCCGCGAAGGCAGGCGCCGCCGGCTACACGGTCTACGGCCCGTGCGGCGGGATGACGGTCGCCGGCACGTCGGCGACGCTCGCGATGCAGAACGGCTGCGTCACCTCGATGATGGACATCGTCGTGATCGCGCTCGCGTCCGGCAACGTGCCGACCGCGTTCAGCGAGCAGACCGCCGTGCCGTTCACCTCGGGCGGCAACGTCACCGTCGCCGATGGCTGGCATGCGACCGCCGGATTCTCGGGCTCGTACAGCGGCGCGCCCGCGTTCTGCGCAGACACGAACGACCCCAACTATCCGTGCAACGTCGAGCTCGATCGGTTCGTGCCCGACCTACGCGGCGTGCGGTGCGATGGTCCGAACACGTGCCTCGCGATGGACATCTCGACCACCGCGAGCATCGCCGAGACCAGCGCGCTCGCCTCGAGCGCGATCGTCCAGTCGATCCTGACGACCAACGGCACGAGCGTCGCTTCGATCCCGCACGCGCAGATCACGACCGCGGTCGTCGACGGCACGCAGCCGACCTACGCGCTCGACTACGGCACCGCGGCGCTGCCGTGGCTGTGTCTCGAAGCGGGCGCGAACTGCCCGGGCTGGGACAAGGCGAACCCGACCGCGATCACGGTTCCGGTCAGCGGCACCGAGCCGATCGATCTGTTCGAAGTCGATGCGACCTACGTTCGTGCCAACACGACGATCTTCATCTGGCACATCTTCGGTCCGACGCCGGGCGACTTCACGTTCCCGACGACGTTCCCCGATTCGGTCAAGGTCGTGCTGCCGATCGCGCTCGACACGAAATCGGCGACGCACGCCTACGCTTGCGAGAGCAACGCGATCGGCGGCTGGCGCCCGGCGCGACAGAATCCGTTCGAGACGCTCGATACGTGCAAATCGTCACCAAGTCCGATGGCGAATCGCGTGCCCGGCACGATCAATCGGCTCAGCAGCGTCAACTAGCGTTACCATCGAGCCATGACGCGGCTCGGTTTGGCACCGTTGGCGTTGCTGGCGGCGTGTGGCAGCAACCACAACTCCAACCCGGATAGCCCCGCCATCGTGATCGACGCGGCGCCCGATGCGCCGGTGCGCGGCATCGTCACGATCCACGTCCGCGACAGCACCGGTACGCTGCCGCTCGCGCCGTCGCCGGTCGTGTTCGTCGATACCGACGGCACGACGACCACGGTCATGACCGACCCGAGCGGCACGGTGACCGGCAACGTGTTCGCCGGCGCGAACGCGACCGCGATCTACACCGAGTCGACCACCGTGTTCGAGCTGCAGACCGTGTTCGGCATCGCGCCCGGCGACGACATCACGCTCGGCACGACCGCGCTCGACCAGACGCCGGCCGGGACGTTCACGATCAACTTCACCGCCGATACCGGCGCGACGAGCTACACCGTCGTGCACCCGTGCGGGCCGATCACGACGATGTCGACCTCTCCGGTCGTCAACTTGTTCAACTACTGCGCTCACCCGGCGATGGACCTCGTCGTGGTTTCGCTCGCCGCGAACGGTCAGCCGATGCACTTCGTCGAGAAGTCGGGCGTCGCGTTCACCGACGGCGGCTCGACCACGATGCCGGCGAGCTGGCAGCCGCTCGTCGCGTTCTCGGCGACCTACAGCAACATCGGCGCCGACGTCTCCGAGGTTCGGCTCAACCGCTCGGTCCCCGACAAGAACGGCTACTTCTTGTCCGGCACCGGCCCGCCGTCGGGCTCGCCGCGCACGCTGGAGCTCAACGGTCCGACCGCGATCACGTCGGTGCTGCAGACGCAGCTGCTCGCGAGCACCGGCGCGTATCAGGTCGTCACCGCCGGCGTCGACGGCACCGCCGCGACCTACGCGCTCGATGTCGGCGCGAGCGAGCTCGGTTGGCTCGGGACGCCGGCGTTGGACTTCACCGCCGAGAAGATCACCGTGCCGGTGACCGGGAGCAACGCGGGCGACGGCTTCGAGGTGATCCTCAACTACGACAACCTCGCCAGCACGTTCTACTCGTGGAACCTGTACGCACCGACCGCGGGCGATATCCAGCTGCCGGCGATTCCGCTCGCGCTTGGCGACTACTTGCCGAAGAACGGCTACAACGTCTCGGCGCTGGTCGGCCGCTTGCTCGAGACCACCGCGCTCGACGGCAACAAAGCGTTCCGCGCGAACCCCGGCGATTCGTTCCCGAGCCTGACGACCTCGCCGCCGGTCGGCGGCGTGATCCGGCTGAGCACGACGTCGAACTAACCCAGGGCTAAGGCGACAGCAGCGACGACACCACGGCCGATGCCGAGTGAATCCCGTCGGGCGCGATCGGCGTGCCCGGAAACGGCGCATCGCTCGCCGCGATCGAGATCACGTAGTGGCCGCCGTGCTCGAACAGGCCCGGTGGCAGCGTCACGGTCTCGAGATGAGTGAAGATCGTCGCGATCGACGTGACGCCGTCGGACGTGACCTGGAAGATCTGGACCGCGTAGGTCGTCGGCGCGCCGACGTCGGGCGGCAGCCATGCGATCGTCGGCACGGTGCCGACGTAGTCCTGCGGCTGGAACATGTCGAGCCCGGCCGCGATGTTGGTTCCCGCCGATGCGATCACCGGCTTGCGCACGACGCCGGTGCCGGGAGCGATCGTCGTCGGGATCTTGTCGACCGGACCGACCGTGGCGAGCGCTGTGATCGGCACCGCGAGACCACCGGTGCCGATGGGGACGCAGACTTGCAGAGTGACCGCGAAGTACGGCGTCCAGGTTTCGCCTTCGACCACCGGTACCGGGTAGGGAATCCCGCTGAGGTCGATCTCGTTCTCGATGAGCTGCCCATCGAGCCACAAGTAGTCGGCTCCAGCGCCGACCAAGCCGAGCGAGCCGTCGCCCGGTTGACCGCCGATCGAAAACAGAAGCTGGCTCGAGTCGCACGCGGCCACAAACGGAGCCGCGGTCGGATTGACCAAAGTAAAATGCGTGCCGTCGTAGCCGGTCTCGGTCGCGAACGCTTGCGACATCAGCGATTGCGTCAACATGACGTAGGTCGCGGTTTCATCGACGAACATCGCTTGCTCGTCGCCGACCGTCGTCACCGCATTCGCGGTCTGCGTCACCGGCCCGATCGCATAGAGTCGCACGAGATTTTGGTACTCGACGTCGTTCTGCGATTCGGACTGGAGTTGCGCTACAGCGAAGTCGTCGCCTTCGAGCAGCGGATTCGAGCCGTCGTTTCTGAACACGAGGTCGGTGAGAGCGGTGTCGCCTACCTGGATGTTCGTCGGGTCATAGCCATAGTTCCGAGCGTCCGCGTCGCCCGAGTACGCTTCGAGCTGATCGGGAATACCAGACGGGTTGGATGACCACGGCGCGAGGTTGCCTGCGGTGACCGCGAGCGCGGCGCCGCTCTTGTCAGGTATCGCGTTCGGATGGCCGAACGCCGGCGTATGCAGCGTGAACGTGTCGACGTCGGTGACGTAGTACGAGCTGCCGATCTGCAGCACGTAGTCGCCAACCGGGA
>CAZDGY010000321.1:0-7016 GCA_964504685.1 uncultured Kofleriaceae bacterium
CGGCGACACAGCCGCGGCGCACGCCGCCTACGAGAAGTTCGTCGCCCACTACGCGAAGAGCGATCCGGATCCGCTCGTCGCCGACGCGCGCAAACGGCTCGCGGCGAAGTAGTTACGACACGAGCTTCGGCTTCGGCGGTGCGGGCGGCGCGCTAGTCGGCGCATCGGTCTCGACCAGGCCCACGCGCCCGGTGACTTCGCCGCGCGGGTCATCGTACGTCGCAAGCTCGCGGCTGATCTCGGCGACCAGGTCGGCCTTCTCGCGATACGGCATGAACGCACTCTTGAAGCCCGCGATGATGATCTCTTTGATCGTCTGCAGCGACCAACCGTAGTGCAGGTGGCACAAGTGCAGCTCTTTGGTCACCGTGGTGTCCGACATCAGGCGGTTGTCGGTGTTGATCGTCACGCGCAGGCCGTAGTCGACGAAGAAATCGACCGGATGGGTCTCCCAGCTCGCGGCGGCCCGAGTCTGCAAGTTGCTCGACGGGCAGACCTCGAGAGGGATCCGGTGATCGTTGACGTAGTTAAGCAAGTCGCCGCTCTCGACCAGGCGCGTGCCGTGGCCGATGCGATGCGCGCCGCACTTGTGGATCGCTTGATGGACCGAGTCCGGCCCGAACGATTCGCCGGCGTGCGCGGTGCAGTTGATGTTGTTGTCGATCACGAGTTGGAACGCCTGGCGATGGACCTTCGCCGGGTTGTTGACCTCGCTGCCAGCGAGATCGAAGCCGACGACGCCGCGATTCTTGAACGCGACACACAGCTCGGCGATGCGCAGCGACGACTCCGGCCCGAGCGAGCGAATCGCGCACAGGATCAAGCCGTAGCGAATGCCGAGCTCGCGCTTCGCGGCGCGCAACCCGCGCAGTACCGCTTCGACGACTTGCGACGGCCGCAACCCGTCGCGCAAATGAAGCAGCGGCGAGTAGCGCACTTCGAGGTACCGCACGTTCTCGCGATGGGCGTCTTCGGCGAGCTCGTACGCGATGCGCTCGAGCGCGTCTTCGGTCTGCATCACGCTCAGCGTGATATCGAACGCGCGCAGGTAATCATCGAGCGATGAGACGTGCTCGCCGGCGAACAGCATCTTGAACAAGCCGTCGCGATCGAACGTGGGCAGCTTGATCGAGTGCCGGCTCGCGAGATCGAGCACGGTGTCGAGGCGGACCGAGCCATCGAGATGACAGTGCAGATCGGTCTTGGGCAAACGATGGAGAAGCTCGAGGGGTAGCTCGGACGCCATCACGTCATCTTAGCTCTTCGCCGCTCTCTGCTGCAGTCGGTTGTCGGCCCGAGACATCGATGCGCGTGAGGCCCCACTCTTTGGCCCGGCGCTCGCGGGACGAGGGAATCGCGAAGTCATCGCCGATCACGTACCTCGAACGGCCGACCGAATACAGCGGCAATGCGATGACGCTGCCCTTGGGGGCGTGATCGAGCGCGTCGAGCCGCGCGGTGAACTCGTCGTCGAGCGTCGCGTAGCTGACGACGAGGCGTTCGGATACGAAGCATACGACGCCGGCCACGAGCACGCCGAACACGATACGCGACCAGCGGACCTGGAGCTGCGGCACGAGCCAGCTCGCGAACGCGACGCAGATCGCGACCACCGGAGCGAAGTGGAGGCGCGGGCCCTGCTTCGGCGAGATCAGCAGGGTCAGCGAGATCAGCATCGCGGTCGCGAGCGCGACATAGATCGTCCAGACTCGCGGCCGCGACATCGGTTCGCCGCCGCCGGACCTGCGCGCGAACCAGCCGAGCACGAGTGCTACCGCCGCGGGGGATGCGTAGCCGAGTGTCGCGAATACGACGCGGAGGTTGCCGCCGATACCGCGATCGCCGATCACGTCGAGCAGCGGCTGCTTCGCGAGGCCGTTGTAGCGAATGTCTTGACCGGGCGCGAAGTACAGCGCGAGCCCGCCGGCGAGCATTCCGATCGCACCGGCGATCATCCATGGTCGCAGCCGGTCGCCGCGCCGCACGAACACCGCGATCGCGAACGCGATCACCGCGAGCACCGCGGGCCCGGTGTGCTCGTTGCACAGGCCGGCGACGAACCCGAGCGCGAGCATCACGAGCGCGAGCAAACCTTCGACGAGCCACGAGCGGGGCAGCCGCGCTTGCTCGGCCCAAAACCGATACGGCACGAGCAGTGCGAGGTTGATCACGAGGCCGTAGAGGTAGTTGCCGGTGTACGGACGATAGAACAGCATCTGTCCGAACACCGGACCCGCCGCGAGCACGAGCATGACCACCGCGGCGAACAGCAGCGAATCGTCATAGCGACGGAGCTGAGGCCAGCGGCCGAGCGCGAGCGCTGCGAGGAGGTAGAACATGCCGAGCTCGACGATCGGCGTGATCAGCGAGTGCCATGGTCCGGGCGTGTACAATAGATAGGTCAGCACTTGGCCGAAGCGCGGGTTGCCGCCGAAATACGCGGCCTTCGCGAACAGCCATGGGTGCACGTCGTTGTGCCGGTGGTTCGCGAAGTGACCCCACCCGTCGAGCATCACCGGCTCCCAATGCGTGCACAGCACGCACACCATGTAGAGCGGCACGACGAGCGCCGCCCACACTGCGATCGCAGCGCGAGACGACTGCGGGATCGTCATCCGCCGACCTGGCGCGAAGCGGAGATCACGAAGCACTCGTCGGTCCGGCACGCGAGCACCCAGTAGGTGCCCGCCTTCCACGGCACGAACTCGAGCTGACTGCTTTGCGCGTTGCCGATCGACTTGGCGTCGCCGCCGACTTCGTACACGTAGATCTCGAAGTCGGTGCCCTTGAGCTCTTTAGGCAACACGACCTCGCGCGTCTTCGAGTGCTTGCTACGCTCGACTTGCGCCGCCCAGCCTTCGAATCGATCTGGCCGCCAACGCGCGACCATCACGTCCTTGCGCGGCAGCGGCGGGTGAGACCCTTCCACCTCGACGAGCATGTCGAGCTGCAGCAGCTTCGCGCGGCCGGCGAGCTGTTCGCGCAGCGCGGCGACCGCGACGTGGAGCTCGCCGAACATCCCCGAGATGTCATAACCGCGCGTCGAGGTGAATGCGAAGCCGCCGACCGTGTCGAGACAACCCGGCGGATCGAGCGTCACGCGCGGCACGTACTGCACGCCGGTCGTACCGAGCGGAGCGGTGACGTCGTAGGCGCGGAACACGACGCCCGCGAGATCGAAGTAGGTCGCGACCATCTCGCGCTTCTTGATGTCGCGGAAGTCGTCGCCGAGAAACCACCACGAGTCCTCGACCTGCTCGAACGCGTCGGCGATGAACACGCTGCCCGGCTTGCTCGCGGCGAGTGCAGCGAGCCTCGCCTCGCCTTCGCGATCGAGCCGGCCGTACATGTAGACCGTGTGGGTCGCGGCGTAACCGGATGCGGCGAGCGCGAGCACGACGAACGGCGCGAGCCGGCCTTCGGTCGACAACATCGCTTCGGCAACGCCGATGAAGCCGGCGAGCAGCAGCGTCATCGAGCCGAGATAGAACCGTGGGCCGAGCTTGGGCGACACGAAGATCGTGCACGCCATCGTGACGCCGGCGAACATCGCCATTCCGACGAAGCGAACCGCGCGGCGGCGCGCGAGCTGTTGCTCGTCGCTCGGCCGATCGCGCGCACCGACCACCGCGGCGATCGCGAGCAATGCGAGCAATGGCGCTGCGGCGAGCATGAGCTCGCGCAAGATGTCGAGGTTGCCGTTGATCCCGCGGTTGAGCATCCGGCCGACGAGCGAGACTTTCTGAACCGCGCCTTCGTAGCGCTCGCCTTGACCCGGGGCGAAGAAGATCGCGGCAAAGCCGATCACCGCGCCGAACGCGCCACTCCAGATCAACGTCGGGCGCGTGCCAGTCTTGCGCTGCGTCCAGGCCGCGTACGCGAGCATGTAGACGACGAGGGTCGGCCCGGTGTGCTCGTTGCACAGGCCGGCGATGATGCCGAACGCGAAGTACGCGGCGCATGCAGCGGTGCTCGCCGTACCACCGCGCGCGTGGGCGAAGCGGACCGGCACCAGGAACCACAGCTGGATCGCGGCGCCGTAGACGTAGTTCGCGCAGTACGCGCGGCAGAACATCGTCTTGCCGATCTGCGGATACGCGAACCACGCGAAGCCGAGCGCGATCGCCCACAGCGCGAGGTCGCGACCGCGACGGAACGGCCAGCGCGCGATCCCGAGCACGGTCACTGCGAGCGAGATCGCGACGAACGCGATCGGCGTCGCGATCACGGCGAAGTAATCGACCTTGTACGCGAGGTAGGTCAGCGCCTGCCCGAACCGCGGATTCGAATGCGTGTACTCGAACAGCCAGTAGTTGAAGAACCGGCCGGGCGTGATCGGCTGCGCGTGCGTATCGACCGCGATGTTCCAGGCATCGAACGCGAACGGCTCGTGCGCGACGACATAGCCGATGTGGATCACCGTCGCGATCACATAGAGCGCGAACAGAACGCGCAGCACGCGCGACCACGTCGGCATCGCTGCGGCGATATCACTTTTTCCGTCCACGCGCCTACTGCGGGGTGCGCGGAAACGGCGGCTTGGTCGGCTTGGGCAGCTCCCGGCGCGGCAGTTTGCCGGGCTCGGTGATCGGCAGCTCGTCGTTCGGCGCGGTCACCGGTTCGACGGCCGAGGCTTGCCCTCGGCCGGCAACATCGCCGAATGGCGATGCGGTTGGATCGCTCGCGACCGCCGCGACCGCGCTGACCGGCTCGAAACCGAACGTGCGCGCGACGACATAGAGCGGCCGGCCTTTGACCTCTTCGAAGATCCGCGCGATGTACTCGCCCTGGATGCCGTTGCTGATCAGCAGCAGGCCGCCGACGAACAGCAGCACGATCAGCAACGACGCGTAGCCGGGCGCGGTGATCCCGAAGAAGATCTTCTGGATCAACGTGATCACGAGATAGACGAACGCGCCGAACGCGGACAACGCGCCGACGTACGTCCACAGCTTGAGCGGCGCGGTCGAGAACGAGAACAGCCCGTCGAGCGCGAACCGCCACAGCCGGAAAAAGCTCCACGAGCTGCGGGTCTCGTTCGCGCGCACGTTCGCTTGGAAATCGATCGACGCGACGCGGAAGCCGGGCCACGCGAAGATGCCCTTCATGAACCGATGCCGCTCCGGCATCTGCGCGATGACGTCGACGATCTTGCGATCGATCAGCCGGAAGTCGCCAGCGTTCGGCGGAATCTCGACGCTCGTCATCATCCGCATGACCTTGTAGTAGGTCCGCGACGCCCAGCGCCGCATCGGGCTCTCCTCGTCGCGTCGGCTGCGCACGCCGATCACCATGTCGAACCCCTCGCGCCACTTCGCGACGAACGTCGGGATCAGCTCGGGCGGATGCTGCAAGTCGCAATCGATCGGAATGACCGCCCGGCCGGTCGCGGCGGCGAGCCCAGCAGAGAGCGCGATGTCCTTGCCGAAGTTGCGCGCGAGGCCGATGACCTTGAGCCGACGGTCTTGCGACGCCGCGGCGGCGAGAAACGCGAGCGTGTTGTCGCGGCTGCCGTCGTCGACGAACACGATCTCGAACGTCTCGCCGAGCTGCTCGAGGATCGGGATGATCGCCGCGAGGAACGCGGGCAAGTTGCGTTCTTCGTTGTACGCCGGTGCCACGATCGACAGGGTCGGTGGGGTCGGCGAGAGCATCACAGGGTCCATAACACTTTTTGGCTGTCGAGGAACCTTACAGGCTGAAAGGGCGCCCGACACGAGGGTCACGAACATCGGTGTGACCAAAGCCCGTTCGGTGGCACCCCGCGTGCAACCCTCGGCGGCATGAGATTTCTGCTGGTCCTCGGCTTGGCGACGGTCCCCGCGATCGCTCACGCCGACCGGGTATTGACGCTCGATGACGCCCTCGCGCTCGCCCGTGCGAACAACCGCGATCTCCGGGTCGCGCAGGCGCGGCTCGCGCAGACCGCAGCGACGGTCGACATCGCGCGCGCGGCGCTGCTGCCTAACGTCTCGGCGCAGGGCAAGTACACGCACAACTACAAAGAGGTCGATCTCGACCTGGGGCAGTTCACCGCGCCGACGACCGCACTGGCCGACGTGATCAAGGGCGCGACCGCGGAGCCGGCGCTCGCCGGTGCGATCGCCGGTTACGAGCAGGCGCTGTCTGGCCAGCTCGCCGCGCAGGCGCCGATCGTGATCCAGAAGGAAGAGCAGCTCGACTTCGGGCTCACCGCGACCGTGCCGCTGCTCGCGCCCGCGTCGATCGAATCGTGGTCGGCGGCAAAGCTGTCACAGCGCGCGAACGGTGCGAGCTACGACGTCACGCTCGCGACCGTGCTCGTCGGCGTCGCGGTCGCGTACTACGCGGCGGCCGGTAGCGACGAGCTCGTCGTCGCGCGTCGCCATGCGGTCGAGGTCGCGAAGGACACGTTCGATAACGCGAAGGCCCGGGTCGCGGCCGAAGTCGCGAATCAAGTCGATGTCACGCGCGCCGAGACCGCGCTGGTTCGCGCCGAGCAAGATCAAGCCGAAGCCGAGAACACGCGTGGCCAGGCGTATCGCGCGCTCGCCACGTTGCTCGGAACACACGAGACGCTGACGTTGAAACCGGCGCAGATTCCGGATGCGCAGCCGGATGCGTTAGATCAGCTCGTCGGCGATGCGCGCAAGTCGCGACCGGAGTTCGCAGTGCAGCACGAGACGATCGCGGCGGCGGCGGCGAACGCTCGCGCAGCCGGTTGGAAATGGTCGCCGTCGCTGTCGGCGTTCGGCAACCTGCGCGCGTTCAACTACGCGGGGTTCTCCGGCGACAAGTACTCGTGGGCGGTCGGCTTGCAGCTCGATTGGGTGCTGTACGACGGCAGCTTGCGCGACGCCCAACGCTCGCAGGCTCATGCCCAGCGGGTCGAAGCCGAAGCGCGGCTCGATCTACTCGGCGACTCGGTCAGCGACGAGATCCAGAATGCGGTCGGCACGCTTGGCACGAAGCGACGCGGCGTGACCTCGGCGCAGCACACGGTCGAGCTCGCGACCGAGACCCTGCGGCTCGTCAAG
>CAZDGY010000322.1:0-7002 GCA_964504685.1 uncultured Kofleriaceae bacterium
TCGCGGTCTGATGCACGTGGATCGCATGATCGCCCGGCGGCAGATCGTGGATGTCGAGCGCGATCGACACGCCGCCCTTGCCTTCGGTCAGCGTCGCGGTGCCGAGATCCTTGCCCTTGCCGTCGGCGACCTTGACCGTGACCGGCTTGCTGGTGTCAGCGACCGCGGCCGCTGGAAGTGCGATCAGCGCGAGCGAAAGCGTCATCGTGGAGAGTTTCATGGTCATGACATATCACCAGCGGGCGACTTCTTCGAGCAGCAAACGGGCAAGCTGTTCGCCCCGCGGCCCCGCCCCGCTGAGCGCGAGCGCCCGCCCACCGGCGTCGTGGGTCAGCTCGATGCGCAGGTGATCGGCGGCCACGACGTCCCAGCGATCGGCCCACTCGACGATCACGACGCCACGCGGATCGCCGAACAGCTCGTCGAGCCCGAGCTCGCGGAGCTCCGCCGCGCGTTCGATCCGATACAGGTCGACATGCCAGACGATCAGCCGGCCGGGATATTCATGGACGAGCGCGAACGTCGGGCTGTGTGCGCCGGGGGCTCCTAACGCGCGAGCGAGGCCTGCGACCAGGGTGGTCTTGCCGGCGCCTAGATCGCCGACGAGCGCAACCGCATCACCGCCGCGGACGAGCGCCGCGAGTGCCGTGCCGACCCGCGCGGTGGCGTCGGCGTCGGCCAAAGCGATCATCGCCTGATCACGCGAGCTCGGCGGCGAGCTTGTCATCCCACTTGTCGGCGGTCTGCGCGATCGAGTGCACGACGTCTTCGAACTCTTCGTAGTCGAGGCCTTCGAGCCCGCGCAAGATCCGCAGGTACAAGTCGCCGGTTTGCGGATGCAGGGCGAACGCCGCATCGCCGGTCTCGACAAACGATGCCGCGAGCAACCGCTTCGCCTTCACTTCATCGAGCGCGGGCGCTTGTGCGACCCGTGCGAGAAGTAGCAACACGCCGCGATCGGCGAGCACGTGGATCGTCACCACCGCGGAGCCGCGCTGGATCGAACCGACGCCATCGGCGGACAGCGCCGGCAAGGTGAGGTTTCGTTCGCGGCCGAACCGAGCGAGAAACTCGGCAACGCGGGCGCGCGGATCGTCGTCATTCTCCATGGGCTTGCAGCCTATCAAAGTTGTATAGAGAGGCGTGCGCTGGCTGGCACTCGTCGGGGTCGTCACGGCGGTCGCGTGCAGTCACGACCATGGCCCTCCGCGCGTGCGGGCGCGTCCGCCGAAGCCGGATCCCAAGAGCCCCGCGCTGCGCGGCGATCCCACGCCGAGGACCTCGCGGATCGCCAGCTACAAGATCGACGCGAAGCTCGATCCGGTGCGCCATGTCATCACCGCGACCGAGACGCTGACCTGGCTCAACACCGGCGACAGCGCGGTCGACACCCTACCGTTTCACCTCTACCTCAACGCGTTCAAGAACGAGACCACGCTGTTCATGCGGACGTCGCGCGGCGTCGTCAGGCGCGCGCAGGCGAGCGACAACGGCTGGGGCTGGATCAACGTCGACTCCGTCCAATACGAAGGCACCGAGCTCATCACCGCGCTAAAGCCGACCGGCCCGGACGAGACCGTCGCCGAGCTGACGCTGCCGACCCCGGTCGAAGCCCATGCCTCCGCGGTCGTCACGTTCAAGTTCACCGCGCAGCTGCCCGAGGTGTTCGCGCGCACCGGTTACAAGGGCGACTTCACGATGGTCGGCCAGTGGTTCCCGAAGATCGGCGTCCGCGTCGGAATTCCGGGCGCCGAGCGCTGGGAGTGCCTGCCCTTCGACGTCAACAGCGAGTTCTTCGCCGACTTCGGCACCTACGACGTCACGCTGACCGTACCGGCGACTCACATCGTGGCGGCGACCGGCGTGCTCGTCGGGGTGGCTGATATCGCCGGCGGGCTGCGCACGTTCACCTATCGCGCGGAGGACGTTCACGACTTCGCGTGGATGGCGGATCCGTACATGGAGGTCGAGTCCCGACCCGCCAAGCTCGAAGGCGGCGGCAAGGTCGACGTCAGCGTCGTGTTCCGGCCCGAGCAACGCGAGTTCGCCGAGCGCCATCTCGACGCGGCGATCGGTGCGGTCGAGAAGTTTTCGGCGTTGTACGTGCCGTATCCATGGTCCACGCTGACCGTCATCGATCCTCCGGTCGACGCCGCTGATGGCGCGGGCGGCATGGAGTACCCGACGTTGGTCACGACCTCGGGCGACACCGTGCTCGCTCGCCCGGGCATCCGGCTGCCCGAGTACACGACGATCCACGAGGTCGGCCACAACTGGTTCCAGGGCATGCTCGCCTCGAACGAGCCCGAAGAGCCGTGGCTCGACGAAGGTGTCAACGAATGGGCCGACGCCGTGGTGATGGCCGAGCTCTATGGCCCGCGCGGCTCCGCGATCGATTGGTACGGTTGGCAAGCAGAGCTCGCCGCGTTCGAGCGCGCGCTCGCCGACGATCCGATGTCGTTGCCGTCGCCGATCGCGACCGCGGCGTACGCGTTTGTCGACGAACACACGTACGGCATGGAAGCGTATCTGCAGACTCAGCGCGCGTTGCGCACGCTCGAGCTCACGGTCGGCGCATCGAAGTTCGCCGCGGCGATGAAGGTCTACGCGCAGGAATTCGCGTTCAAACATCCGACCGGGCGCGACCTGTACGCGACGCTCGAGCGCGAGCTCGGGATGGATCTGTCGTGGTTCTTCGGTCCGGTGTTTCATCAGGTCGGCGGCCTCGATCTGTCGGTGCGCGATGCGACGTGCGCCCGCGCTCACAAACCGCGCGGCGTGTTCGACGACAAGAAGCTTGGCAAGAAGACGGTGACCGAAACCGAAGCGCCCGACGCCGCGACCTGGAACTGCGAGGTCACCGTCCAGAACACCGGCGTCGTCCATGTCCCGGTCGATGTCGAGCTCCGGTTCGCCGACGGCATGACGCAACGCGAGCGCTGGGACGACCGCGGCGAGGACGGCGCCTGGACGCGGTTCTCGGTCCAGCGCGGCGCCAAGCTCGTCGAGGTCAAGCTCGACCCCGATGACAAGCTGCTGCTCGCCGCGCCACTCGCGCTCGACTTCCGGCTCGAAGGCGATGGTGGCGCTTCGCTCCGTGCGGCGTCGCGGATCTCGACCTGGGCGCAAGCCGCGATGCAACTGGTGGGACCGTAATGGCGCTCGTCGTGCCCGCACCGGTCGGAGTCCGCGCCATGGTTGCCGCCGGTTGGCGCGCACTCTCGCGATACACCGGCACGTTGCTCGCAGTGTTCGTCGTCCAGATGATCGTGTCGGCGGCTTGCATGCTCGCGGTCGCCGCGGTGCTCGCGCCGGTATTCGCGCACTCGCCGCTATTCGACGATGCGGTCGACGGCGACCTCGTCGCGCTGATCACGTGCGTCCGTGCGGCGCGCTCCGCGATCGTCGCGTCGGGCGGGATCGTGTTCGGCTTCGTGTTGCTGTGGCAACTCGCGACCTGGTTCCTCGTCGGCGGCATCTACGGCGTGCTCGCGCAGCAGCCGGAGGGTCGCGGCGCGACCGCGCGTTGCTTCGGCGCGAGCGGCACCGCGACGTACCTGACCTACGCTCGGCTCGCGCTTTGCGAGCTGCCCGGTTGGCTGCTCGTCGTGTTCGCGCTGTCGACCGGTCTCGGCATGGCGTGGCCGCACATCGAGCATGCGTTGACGATCGCCGAGGCGGTCGTCCCACTCGCCGCCGCGGTATTGCCATCGCTGATCCTGTTCCATCTCGCGTGGACGATCGGCGACTACGCGCGGCTCGAGCTCACGCTGCGCCAAGACAGCCACGCGCCGGGCGTGGTCGCGACGTACCTGCGCTCGGTCGCGTTCGTCGTCACGCGGCCGATCACGCTCGTCCACGCGAGCTTCGGCTGGATCGGGTTCGCGATCGTCACGATCGGCTCGATGTTCCTCGCGCAGGGCCATGCGATGTTCGGCGCCGAAGGTGCGATCACGCTGTACGTGATCCGCGAAGGGACCGCGCTCGCGCGCTTGGCGATCCGCTTCGCCGTGCTCGGTGGGCAGGTCGAGCTCGCACGCACGCGTCCGCTGCCGCCGCGTAGGGTCGAAGCGAAGCTCGAAGCGATCGCGTGATCGGCGGCACGCATAGAGCCGAATGGTGCTTGCCCGCGCGAAGCCGAGGCTCGACAGTTACTCGCGGAGCGCCGGATGCGCATCGAACTGTTGGTCGTAGGATTGCTCGTGGCGTGCGGTGGGAGCGTCGGCGGGTTATCTCACCGGTTCCATCACTTTTACCTCGTTGTCGGCGACCCACGTCACTGGCTCGCTGTCGCTGACGCTGGGCTACGACGCCGGTATGGCCTCCGGTGGCACCCTGACCGGTACGTTCAGCGCCGGGCTCTGCCCCTGAGCCGCTAACCCTTAGTGTTATGGTCGCGCGATGGCGACCAAGAGCGCACTCGATCAGTTGCTCGCCGATAGCGGGCTCGGCGACAAGGCGACGAAGGTCGACGCCAACATGGCGCGCATGCAATGGGGCTCGGCGTTCGTGTTGGTCGGCGTGTCGGGCTCTGCAATCGTCGCGATCGCGCCGATGTTCCAGAAGCTGCCCGAAGGCAAGGAGCTCGCGTTCTATCGCAAGCTGCTCGAGCACAACGCCTACATGGGCGGCGTCGCGGCGTTCGCCATTCAAAAAGATGGCTGGGTCGTCCTCCATGCGGGGCGCGCGCTCGAAGGGATGGACGCCAAGGAGTTCACCGGCCTGGTGACGAGTGTCGGTCGCTTCGCGGACGAGCTCGACGACAAGCTGATCGCGGAGTTCTATTCGCCGCCCTCGACGCCGCCGTAGCCGGGCGTCGAGTCGTCGGCCGGCGCCGCCGGATGGTCGGTGTCGAGATCGATGTCGTGATCGGACAACAGCTGCTTCGCGCTCGTTTGCTGCGCGGGATCGAGCGTCGCGAGCGAGCGGGTCAGCGCGTCGTGAACGAGCGCCGCACGCTGATCGCCGAGCTGGTTGACGCCGCCGCCCGGGGCGCCAGAGCCCGAGCCAGAGCCGCTGCGACGACGTCCACCGCCGCCACCGCGGCTCATGCCTCCGCCGCCCATGCCGCCACCGCCCATGCCGCCGCCGCCGCGGTGCCGTCCCATCGCCGGTTGCGGCGCCGGGTCGCCGCTGCCTTGCGACGCTTTGGTCGCGGCGTGGAGCCGGCCGTCGATCGCCTTGAGATCCTCTTGCAGCTGGCGATCGATGTTGCGCAGCTGGCCGACCTGGTCTTCGCTGAGGTGGAGCTGGTCTTTGCCGTCGATCAGGAAGCCGACCGGCGTCCCGGAAGAGCTCGGCAGTGGCGCGGTCTCGGTTGGTTTCGCCGGCTCAGGATCGTGATGGCAGGCCACCGTGGCGAGCGCGGCAGCAAACCCGATTGCGAGCAGGCGATGCAGCATGACGGGACGGTCCACGCGAGACACGACGACACTGTGTCAGCTTCGTGAACGAATATTTCAGAGCCGGACGCGCTCGAAGTGCACGAGCTCGGACAGCTCGTCGAACCGGCGCTGGATCTTCTCGGTGGTCAGGCCGCGGATGCCGTCGACCGAGAACTGCTCGACCGCAAAGCTGCCCATCACGCTCCCCATGATCATCGCGGTGCGGATCGTCTTCGGGGATAGATCGCCGGCGTATGCGAGGTAGCCCATCAGGCCGCCCGCGAAGCTGTCGCCCGCGCCGGTCGGATCCTTGACGTCGCCGAGCGGCATCGCCGGCGCCGCGAACACACCGTCGCCATGGAACAGCAGTGCACCGGCATCACCGCGCTTGATGATGACCGACGTCGGTCCCATCTTTAGGATCCTCGCGGCGGCGCGGCGCAAGTTGTGCTCCTCGGCGAGCAGGCGCGCCTCTTCGTCGTTGAGCATGATCGTGTTGATCTTGCCGAGCATCGCGAGCAGATCCTCGCGCTTGATGTTGATCCACAGGTTCATCGTGTCGGCGGCGACCAGCGCGGGCGCGCGCACCTGGCGCAGGACGTCGAGCTGGAGCGCCGGATCGATGTTGCCGAGCAGCACCAGCTCGGCGTCGCGGTGAGACTCGGCGACCTTGGGTTGGAACGTCGCGAACACGCCGAGCTTCGTGTCGATCGTCTCGCGCGTCGCGAGGTCGGGCGCGTACTTGCCGACCCAGTGGAACGTCTCGCCTTGGCGGCGCTCGATCGCGGAGACATCGACGCCCACCTTCGACAGGTCGTCGACGTGCTTCTGCGGAAAGTCATCGCCGATCACGGCGACGACCGCGACGTTGCGTGTGAAGTACGCGGCGGCGCGGGCGATGAACGACGCCGATCCGCCGAGCAGATCTTTGTGGAAGCCGAACGGGCCGTCGATGTCGTCGAGAGCGACCGACCCGACGACGAGCAAGGAGCGATGAGCGCTGCGCTGGTGCATGAGCCCGGCTGAGGTACCATTGCGGCGCGTGGCGATCAACGACGACGGCACTGGCGAGACGGTGGAGTCCCTACTCGCAGCCGGCCGCCATGCCGATGCCGCCAAGCTCGCGCTGACCTCGGGGAATCCGGCGCGGGCCGCCGAGCTGTACGAGAAGCTGTGGGATTTCCGCGGTGCACTCGAAGCCGCACGTGCCGCTGGCGATCGGCCGCGCTCGCTGCGCTATGCCATCGAAGCGCACGACGAAGCTGCGGTCGGACAGGTGCTCGCCGAGCTCGCGGCGACCGATGACGGGGCGCGCGCCGCCCTCGACGTGCTCGTGCGCCTCCGCCGCCCCGCCGAGGCCGCGCCCCTTGCCGAGCGGCTCGGTGACACCGATCTCGCGATCGAGCTGTACACGCGCGCGCATGCCGACCTCGACGCCGCGCGCCTGCTCGAGGCCCAGGGTCGCGATCGCGACGCCGGCCGACTGCTCGAACGCGCGCTCGACCTCGCCGCTCCGACCGAACGCGCACCGATCCAGCTCGCACTCGGGCGGATCCTCGCGCGCCGCGGCGCGTATCCCGAGGCGACTCGACTACTCCAAGACGCGCGCAAGCACGCT
>CAZDGY010000323.1:0-6979 GCA_964504685.1 uncultured Kofleriaceae bacterium
TCACACCGGAGCGGTCACCGCGCTCGCGCTCACCGCCGGATGGAACGCATCGGCCGGCCGCGACGTCGTGATCTCACGCGCGAAGTTGTCGGCAGGCACGGTCGGCCCTGCCGAGACCACGACGTTGCCCGCGGCGGCGACCCGGCTCGTGCTCGAAGATGACGGCGACTTGCGCGCGGTGACTCGCGCCGGCGGCGTGATCCGCTGGTCGATCGGCTCGCCCGCGGTCGTCGAAAGCGAGCACGGTGCGCGCGATGCGGTCCGCCTCGCCGATCACGGCCGCTGGCTCGAAGCGTTCGACGACGGCGCGCTCGTTGCGGGGTCGTTGCACGCGCGCTCGCTCGACGAGCTGCGAGCGACCCTCGCGCGCGCGACGACATACGCGCTCGCGCTTCGCCCTTAACCTGAAGTGGAGTCGTGGAGCAGCGCATCCTGATCCCCGCGATCACGTATCGCCTCGATCGCTGCGGCGTCCAAGACATTCCGGTGCTCCAGCACTTCGGCGCGCTCGCGACCGCTCCGCTTACCGCGACCGGGCTCGATGCGTTCTCGCCCGCTTTGTTCTTTCAGATCGGACTGTCCTGCCGAGGTCGCCCCACTCACGTTCGACACGAGCAACGCGGCGATGAGCTTTCTCGGCACCGCCGATTTGTGGGGTGACTAGAACTACTTGTTCTTGACCGCGAACAGGAGATTGTCGAAGCCGGCGGTCTTCGTCGTGGCCACGATGCGGTTGATCACCGCGGCGTCGGTCAGCTCGTCGCCCTGAAGGATCAGGACGCCCGAAGACTTCGCGCTCGGCGGCAGCGCGGCTGCGAGCTCGGCGATCGCGCCGGAGCCGTCGCGCAACGCGGCGATCGTCGCGACAGACTTGTGGTCGAGCTGGAGCTCGGTCTTCGTCACGATCACGACCGGCGCCTCGGCCAAGCCTGCATCGTTCCGCGGCAGCGTTTGGGTCGGGTCGTTGGCGCGGCCCGCGTCAGCGGGGATGGGCTTGTCCTTCGGCGGAGCACAGTGATCGGGCGCGCCGTGCGGATCGATAGGCATTGGTCCATAGGCGAGCGAGCTCGGGTCGTCGAGCCCGGTGTCCATCCCGTGCTTGATCACGATGTCCATCGCGTGGATCGTTTCGCGATACGCGACGGTCGGAGCCGCCGCGACATCGGCCTCGGTGGCGCACGAGTCGGACCTGTACGTCCCGATCTCGGCGTCGAGCCACGCGGCGTCGATCTCGCCCGCCTTCCGTGGCGCATAGCAACGCTGGTCCGCAGCGGTCGCGATCCAAGTGCCACGGGTGTCGACATAGATCTGGAATTCGCGAGCACACGTCGCGACTGGCCTCGCGCTAGGCTGGATCGGGATCGAATCGATCGGGGTCTGCTTCATGAGCGAGATGGCGCTCCCGCACACGTGGGGAGAGGCCAGGATATTACTGGGCAGCATGCAGCGCTGCACGTCGGGCGGCGAGTCGCGACAGGTCTTCACGACGTCCAAGGCTTCGAGCCCGAGGCTCGGCGTCATCGTCGGGATCGCAGCGATCACCTTCGCGAGGCGGTCGCACAGCTCGCCGCTCGGCGCGATGCAACCTTCGATCGTGGTAGCGACCTTGACCGGATCGCCGGGATAGCGCGCCGTGATCGCGACCATCGCGTTCGCCGGCTTGCCGAGCACCAGTTCGCAGTCGCTCGGCTCGGCGTGACCGCCACAACCAGCCGCGAGCAGTGCGATGACGAGCGAGCCGCGCATCGCCGGGTGATAACACGCCTGGTCTCGCACTAGCGCCGCGCTAAGTCGCTGGCGACGCTGCGTACCGAGTGCACGGTGAGACGGGTCGTCCCGACTTTGCGACCGCCGTACAGGATGTCAGTCGTGAGGCGCAGATCGTCGGGGCGTAGTCTCGATCCCTGTTGAAATTGAGGTGGCGGTCAAACCGACCCCGAGAGGATTCTCGGGGCTCTTAACCGGAAGGACCGCCGATGAAGAACACTGCCAGGAAGAAGCTCAGGGAAGTAGGACCGATTACGCAACTCACGCTCGCCGACATGATCCGCGCTGACCTGCACCAATTCGTGATCAGCGCCGGGACCGCCGCGCTTGCAGCCGTGCTGGAACACGAACGCACGCGGCTCGTCGGGCCGCGGTACGTGCATGTGCCAAGGCGCGAAGCGCACCGAGCGGGGTCGGCGCCGGGTGAGCTGGTGCTCGGCGGACGCCGCGTGCAGGTCCGTCGGCCGCGCGTTCGCACGCTCGACGGCCGCGAGGTCGAGCTGCCGAGCTGGAACGCGTTCGCCGCGGAAGATCCGCTGCACGAGCGCGCCGTCGAGCAGATGCTCGTCGGCGTGTCGACGCGCAGCTACGCGCGGTCGTTGGAGCCGGTGCCCGACGAGCTTGTCACGCGTGGTACGAGCCGGAGCGCGGTCAGTCGCCGCTTCGTGGCTGCGACCGAGAAGCAGATGGCCGAATGGCTCGGTCGCGACCTCACCGCGATCGATCTCGTCGTGCTGATGATCGACGGCGTGTACGTCGGCGACGACCACGTGCTGCGCGTCGCGCTCGGCTTCGACGCGCAAGGCAACAAGCACGTGCTCGGCATTCGCGAGGGCGCGACCGAAAACGCCGCGAGCTGCACCGCGCTGCTCACCGACGTGCGCGAGCGCGGGCTGCGTACCGACCGCGCGATCCTCGCCGTTATCGACGGTGCGAAGGCGCTCGCGAAGGCGATCCGCGAGGTGTTTGGTCCGCGTGCGCTGATCCAGCGGTGCCAGCAGCACAAGAGCCGCAATGTCACTGACCAGCTGCCCGAGGACATGCGTCCGTCGGTGCGCCAGGCTCTTCGCGAGGCGTACGGCTGCGCCGATGTCGCCCGCGCGAAGCGGATGCTCACGAACCTCGTGCGTCGGCTTCGCGACGAGCATCCCGGCGCGTCCTCCTCGCTCGAAGAGGGCCTCGACGAGACGCTCACCGTGAAGCGCCTCGGACTGCCGCACCAGCTTGAGCGTCGACTCTCGACGACGAACGCGATCGAGAACGTGATCGGCTCGATGCGCCGGATCTCGGCGCGCGTGAAACGCTGGCGCAACGGCCGGATGATCTTGCGCCTGGACCGTGGCCGCGATCGCGGACGCGGCCACGCGCTTCCGCCGCGTGACGGGCGCGCGCGAGGGCATGACTCGGCTCGTGCGTACGCTCAAGGATCACGAGAACAAGCTCGCCGCCGTTGGGCGCGTGGGGTAGCAAGAGAGACACCGCCGGCTTGACGTTCTACGTTGTCATCACGACGTCGATGTCCACGTTCGCGCCGAGCGCCACAAGCGTGCTTAATAGCTCTGCGGGAAAATGCAGAGCCGGAATGGTGGACGACGTGAACCACACTTCGAGACAGACGTCGCAGCCTGATCGAGTCAGGTCCAAAAATCGGTTTTCACGTCCTTTGACTCTAGCAAGCAGGCCGGCAATGAACGCGGGCAGCTCCAGACCAGCGTCGGCGTCATTGGGCTCCTCGCTGCAGAGCTTCCAGCAGTGTCGCCTTCGTTTTCGGTGCTCTCCGGGTGGCGGAAACCGCTCTCCCTTCCACCAGCTCTCATCGCCGGTCATATCCAGTTGACGCTGGATCTGGTCGGGATCGAGATCGTCGCTAAACACTGCCAGGTTGACCCTCAACACGGACGCACTCTACGCGAACGCGTGCCGGCCCAGTCCGGTCGGCACGTTCGTCGACTAGAAATCTCCAGGATTCGGCAGACAGCTAACTGCCGTGACATTCCACGAACAAAACATGAGAGGCTCCGGAGATCACCGCATGCCGCGAGATCACCGGCTAGGAGCGGCCGCGCGCGGTGGCACCTCCACTGGCGAGCTACGGAACTGCCGCGCATAGTGCAGCCTAGCGTTCCGTCGCATGTGACTGCGAGCCGGCGTCCTACCAGGTCGTGAACGGCTGGCCGATACCCACGTCCTCGTACCAGACGTGCTCGCGGAGCTGGCGGGCGAGCATCGTTCGGATCGCGGTCCCCGTCGATGTCAGCGGCACTCCGTTCTCGAAGCCATCGCCGAGCTGCGGATCCTCGAGAGTGGCCTTCGCCGCGATGGCGTAGGTCGCCGCCGCGATGATCTGTGCCACGAGTGACGCACCGCTGCGCCCCGCCGCCGTCCGGAACCACGCGCGCTGCTCGGTGCGGATCTCGCCGCGCTCGATCGAGGCGACCTTGGCACGAGCCTCGTCGATGATCATCTGCGCCGAGTTGATTTCGACCAGCGTCGCGATCCCACGGCGCAGGCGGGCGAGCGCGGCCTCGTCGACCTGCGCACACGGCCCGAGCTGCTCGACGGTGAACTCGAAGTCCGCGCGCAAGGGACCCGCGGTGATGAACTCGCGCGCCAGCGGAAACAGGTTCCGGTTCGCGATCTCCAGGCGCGCCGGCATCGTGCCGTAGTGGGTCTCGAGCACGAAACGTGGGTCGAACTCTAGCTTCACGCCGAGCAGCATCAAGTACAGTTGCCATTGCTCGATGGAGGCCGTGCGTCCCCCGCGGACCGTCAGCTCGAATGACACCGCGGCACGCTACTCCAGGATGACCTGCGGCGGCAACAGCGCCCCCTAACAGGTCAGCGATCGGAATCCGATGCGTGAGCTGCCCGCTGAAGATCATCAAGTTGCGCTTCGCGACCATACCGCGTAGAGATAACCACTCAGCCGCCGCTCATTTCAACAGCGAGTGGGACATCGCCGATCGTCGGTGTCCGCCAGATGAGTCCACGTTCCACGACTGTGAAGCGTAACGTTGCTTGGCCCAGTTCCGGTTGTCTCGGTATCGAACACGATCGCGTGGCTGTCGATCGTTCGCACGACGACGTCGACGGTGGCGTCGCCGAAGCCAATGCCAAACGCCTCGTCGGCCGTTACTCGGTATCGCTCGCCGCGCACGAACGGATGCAACCAAAACTTCTTGCGGCCGGGCTCACCCTCGATCGCTTGGCGTATGCCTGAGAACCATCCGGCCCTTTCCGGGTGGGGCTCGACCTTGCCATCCACCACGATCGAGATCCCGGCCGGCGTCTTGGTTCCGACGATGGTCGATAGCGTCTCCTGCTCGAGCACGCCGTCGTTCACGGTGCGCTTTGCGGTCTCCTTCAGCTCGACCTCCGTCATCTTCTCAGCGGCGACGGCGCGCACTTCAACGATGAATTCGCGATGGCTCGTCGTCGTATGATGCGCGTCGGGGGGGTCCTCGCTATTGGCTTCGAGCTCGGTCTCGCTGTCGTAGGTCCCTGCCACTCGGTCGCCGACCTGCGGCGGGACCCAGCGCAGCGGGTTCGCCGACGCCGGCGTTGCCCTCTCGCACGCCGACGCGCTCGCTACGAGCGCGACCATCGCAGCGAAGCGGTGCACCGGCGTTGTGGTAGCACGTACGACGGTCGCGCTACGTTACACGCGTGTGGCGACTGCCGACCGCGTGGACCGACCTCGATGCGCTTTCGCGGCAGTGGCGCGCGGCGCGACCGTTCCCGCATCTCGTCGTCGATGACGTGCTGTCGCCCGACGAGCTCGCCGAGCTGTTCGCGATCCTCGACGAAGAATCGGTCGATCCGTACGAAGGCGATATCCTGTCGTTCGAGGCGTCGCCGCCCGAGCCGCGCACGGCCGAGCTGCGCGCGGTGCGCGAGTCATTCGCTGCCGCGTTCGCTCCATCGCTCGAGCGGATCACCGGCAAGCCGATCACGCGCGCCGACTTGCGCGCCTATGCGTACCGCGTCGGCCACTACTTGCTGCCGCACTCGGATCATCGCGAGGGCCTCGCGCGCATGCTCGCGTACGCGTACTACTTGCCGTCGCCCGAGCCACCGACCGGCGGCGAGCTCGAGCTGTTCCGTTGCGCGATCGCCAACGGCGAGCTCACCGAGACGACCTCGGCGCTGTTGATCGAGCCGCGCGGCAATCGCTTGGTCGTGTTCGATGTCAGCGACGTGTCGTTGCACCAAGTCCGCGAGGTCACCGCCGGACTGCGGATGTCGCTCGCAGGATGGTTCTACCCATGACCCCGGCCGAGCAGTTCGCGCACGAAGGGGTCGCGCTCGTCGCCGATGCCATCCCGGCCGCGCTCGCCGCCGCTGTGCGCGCTCGCCTCGCATATCAGCGCTTTGCGCTGCTCGATCGCGGCAGCTACGAGGTCGCCGAGCGCGTCGTCGAGTCCGAGCTATTCGCGATGCTCGCCGCGATTGCATCGCAGGCGACCGAGCACGCGCTCGCGGTGACCGAGGCACGTGTGCTCCGCCTGCGCGCCGGCGACTACGTCCTCGCGCATCACGATCGGATCTATGGCGATCGGCCGATCGAAGCGGTGGTCGATCTCTCACCCGCCGAGGTGCCGCGAGCAGAGCTGCACTATCGCCGCCGCGGCCAGGTGTTCTTCCGCGTCCCGAGCGCGCCGCATTCGCTCGCGATCGTCGATCGCACACCGGTCATAACTTGTAACCACGTCTACGTCAGCCGGTCGGTCCCGACCGCCGACGTGATCCGACTGGTCGCAACGCTCCGCGCTACGACGTCCTAGCCGCTTCGTGCTTCGCCGCGGAGATCGGCAGAATGATCGTGACGGTCGTCCCGATCCCGACTTCGCTCTCGATCATGAGCCGACCACCCGCCGTGCCGACGAGGCGCTGGCACTGTGCGATACCCAAGCCCGTGCCTTCGGTGCGCGTCGTGAAGAACGGCGTTCCGACCTTCGAAAGCACCTCGGGCTTCATGCCGACGCCGTCGTCCTTGATCCGGAACTCGAGCATGCTGTCGTCGTTTGCGTGGACCGCGATCGAGACGTGGCCGTTCGTCTTGCCGCGCGCCGCGACCGCTTGTGCGCCGTTCGACAGCACGTTGATCAGGACTTGCGTCAGCTCGGTCGCTGGCATCGTAACGCGCGGCAGCTCGGTCGGGCCGATGTAGTCGACCGACGCGCCCGCGCGGATCGAGATCTGCTGACACACC
>CAZDGY010000324.1:0-6977 GCA_964504685.1 uncultured Kofleriaceae bacterium
CCGGTGCCCGTGGTGGCGTCCGGCGGGACGGCTCCGTCCATACCTCCATCGACGTCGGTATTGTCGCCATCACCCTTGCCGCCGCCATGCGAGGGAGCGGTGACATGTGAAGCGCTCGGTGCGCACGCTGCGAACAGCAGCGCGATGACGATCGAGGGAGAGCGCTTCATTTCGATCAGCTCGGGCAGGATTCGATCTGGCAAGTACCGCTGTCGCACGCCCAGTGCGCGCATGCCTCGCTGCCGTCGCTGCACAGCCGGCAGAAGTCCGGCAGCGCGCCCGAGCAGTCCGATGCGGCGCTGCAGCTGTTGCTCGGCGCGGGCGGCAAGCAGCACTCGACGCCGAGGCCACCACCGCACGAATACTGGGTTGCATCGCCGACCGAACCGATCTCGCACGCGTCGGGAACGAGCGGAACGCAGGTGCCGCCCGCGTCTTCGCACGAACCGCCTACGCTAAAGGTCACGAACGTCGTGGTGCCCGGCGCCTCGAGCTCGAGGTTGTGGGCGCTCGTCAACTTCCAGGTGTACCGATCGATCGCGTTGCCGCCCTCGTCATAGAACCGGATGTACTTCTTGGTCGTCGTGGTCGAGTGCGTGAACAGGTACGTGCCCTCGGTGACTGCGGGTGGGCACGTACCGCCGCCTTCACACAGCACGAGCTCGCTGCGCGAGAACGTCATGTCGGGGTTGAGCGTGACGCTCGCGAGCGAACCGAACGTCGGCGTCGGGTTCGTGTACATGCCGGACGGCTTGCTAGCGCCGTCGTCTTTGCCGAGCGAGGGATCTTGCTGATCGCTGTCGTCGGTGCTGGTGGTGGTGCCGCAAGCGGCCAAGGCGATGATGCTGATGAAGCTGATACAGAAAAGCGTGCGCATGTGGATGCTCGCGCCCTGTGCACTCTGTATGCCCGCTGTAACGCAGCGTTGCGCATCGCAGGGCGATCGGCGACTCGAGTAGCCGACGACGACTCCAGTTGCCACTCGTGAACGCGGCAACCCGATCAGCCACCGGTGCGAAGAGAGTTCGCCCGTTTGCGGGCGGACCGATTCCTGCTTAACGCCGACCCGATGATCAAGCTTAGCTTCGCCCTCGCCGCGATCACGCTCGCCGGCTGCAACGCTCCTTCATCTAATGACGAGCCGTTTGCGCCCGGTCTGTCGAAGTACGAGCACGTTTTCCATAACGTGCCGGCCAACGGGACGCTGCCGGATATCGGCAAGGCCGACGGCACGTACCCGGCAACGTCGACGGAGCTGCTCGCGTTTCAATCGCCGGTCAAAGACCAGAATCAGCGCGGCGTCTGCACGATCTTCACGACCACCGGCCTGATGGAGCACCTCTATCTCAAAGCCGGGATGCAGAATCCGAGCTTCAGCGAACAATACTTACAGTGGGCCGTGAAGTCGCAGCTCGGCGTGTTGCCCGATAGCGAAGGCTCGGACATCGCGGACAACGTCGCGGCGATCAACCAGTTCGGCATCGTCGCCGAGTCCGACGATCCGTACGTCGGCACTGAGTGGACCGCCGCGAATGATCCGGCGTGCGTGCCCGACGGCACCGAGACTCAGACGCTGCCGACCAAGTGCTGGACCCAAGGCGATCCATCGGCGGCGGCGCAGGCGGCGACGAAGTACACGCTGCCGGTCGGCCAGTTCATCAACACCACCGACATCAAGGCGCACATCACGTCGGACCACACCGCCGTCGGGGTCGGCATCGACTTCTTCTATCAGGCGTGGAACCACGGCTTGTCGACGCTGCCGATCAATCGTGCGGATCTGACCGCCGGCATCGTGCGTTATCCGAACGCGGCCGACGTCACCGCGAGCCACTTGCAGCGCGCCGGTCACGGCATCTTGATCGTCGGCTGGGACGACAACCAAGAGTTCCAGTCGGTCGACGAGAACGATCAGCCAGTAGTCGACAGTAGCGGCAACCCGGTCATGCAAAAGGGCTTCTACATCTTCAAGAACAGCTGGGGCACCGACATCTTCGGCGTGACGAACCCGAACGGCGCGGGCTACGGCTGGATCTCGCAGCAATACATCACCGACTACGGCACCGCGTACGTGACGACGGCGCCAGATCTCGCGGGTTCGGGCTCCGGCTCGGGCTCGGGCTCGGGAACCGGAACGTGCACGTACAAGTGCAGCGATTACGGCTTTGCCGCGAACCAGTGCTTCATGGGCTGGACGTGCGATGCCGACGGCGAGTGCTTGACGCAGACCGGCGGTTGCTGATTCGCTGAGCGGTGGTGGACGGCGCGTCGACGCATCTTCTTTGCCCCAGCTGCGATCACGAGCCGCCGAGCTCGAGCGCGGTTGGCGATGTGTGCCCGGCGTGCGGCGCAAAGCTTGTATTCGTCAAACGGCAAGACGAACTGATCGGCACGATCGTCGACCGCCGGTTCGAAGTGCGCAGCGTGCTCGGCTCGGGCGGGATGGGCACGGTCTACCTCGCGTGGCAGCAGTCGATCGGTCGCGAGATCGCGCTCAAGGTGCTCGATCGCTCGTTCTCGCACGATGTCGGGATGACGAAGCGGTTCCTGCGCGAGGCGCGGCTCGCGAGCAGCTTGTCGCACCCGAATACGGTCAGCATCATCGACTTCGGGCAGGCCGAAGATGGCCGGCTGTTCATCGCGATGGAGCTGCTGCGCGGCATGACGCTGGCGCGCGTGCTGCACGACGGTGGCGCGCTGACGTTCGAGCGGGTCGCGCGCATCGGCATTCAGCTGTTCGATACGCTCGCGACTGCGCACAAGCAGCAGATCATCCATCGCGATCTCAAGCTCGAGAACATCATGCGGATCGACGACGCGCGCGGCGATCACATCAAGGTGTTGGACTTCGGGCTCGCGAAGTCGCTGATCGAGCGCGATCCGAGCGACACCCAGGCCGGTACGATCATGGGTACGCCGCAATACATCGCGCCCGAAGCGATGACCGGCGTGCAACCGAGCGCGACGAACGATCTCTACGCGGCCGGCGTCGTGCTCGGCGAGCTGATCACCGGACGCGATCTGTGGGAGCCGGGCGACATCCACCAACTGCTCAACCGCAAGCTGACCGAGAAACCGGAGCTGACCGCCGCTCCGCGCGCGCTGCGCGAGCTGATCTTGCGGCTCGTCGATCCTCATCCGACGAAGCGTCCGGACTCTGCGGCGGCGGTATCGGACGAGCTGCAGCGCATGCTCGAGACGGCGCGGACGCCGGGCGCGGTTCAGATCTCGTTTCGCGGTCAACCGACGACGATCTCGCCATCGATCGCGAGCGTGCAGGAGCGTCCTGATTCGGTAGCGGTGCTAACCGTGGCGGACCTGACCGACCTCGACGAGCGCGATGGCGCGCGGCCCAAGCGCGGCACGAAACCGCCACTGCCACCCGAGCAGGCGATGCTGTTTCGCAAGGACGCCGACCTGCCGGAGCTCGAGCTCGAGAAGGAATGGCATGACCGCCGCCGGCCGAGCGCCGCGCCGCCGAACCAGCCGCTCGCGCAACGCAGCGCAGCGCCCGCTCGCCGTTCGCGGCTTCCGCTGATCGCGGTCATCATCGTGTTACTGGCAGGCGCAGCGATCGCGGCGTACATCCTGCGTCGGCATTCATGATGCGAGTCGCGTTGTTTCTGCTCGTAGTCGCTGCGTGTCGCTCTACCCCGCCAGCGCCGACTGTTAGCTTGCCGCACAACCACGCGAGCGCGCCGAGCGCACCGAGCGTACCGGTCACGCCGGCACCGCCGGAGCTCGTCGAGCTCGCACGGATCTTGACGCCAAACCTCGGGCCTACGGTGGAAGCGGCAAGAGTCGCGCGCCTCGAAGCGACGATCGGACCGATCAACGCGCCGTGGAATCCCGAACGGGCTGCGCTCGCGATCTACCGTCAGCAGGGCCGCGCGGTTCATCTCGTCGGCATCGCGCGCGACGAAGAAGACGTCTCGCAGCTGTTGCGCCGGCTCGCGGTCAGCTCGGTATTCGAAGATGTCCGCATCCTGACCGCCGATCGACGCGCCGACGACCTCATCGGCTTCGAGATCGACCTGAGCTCGGTGCACGCCGATCCGCGCAGCCGCGAGCTCGTTGCGACGACCTGGCCCGGTCTCGCTCACGACCCGTTCCACTCGATCGATGTGGCCCCAACACCTCCGCCGCCCTCACTGGTTGCGGCGATCGAGCTCGATCGGCTCAAGCTGATCGGAATCGTCACCGGCGACATGCCGCGCGCGTTGTTGCGAGAGCCGGACGGCAGCGGCGCCATCGTGAACGTCGGCGATCGGATCGGCACGATCTGGGTCGTCGAGCAGATCACCGCGCACGAGGTCGTACTCGTCAACAACGGCCCGAGCGGTCGCATCGAGAAGCGGCTCTCGCTCTAGCTCGGACGCTTCCGGACACGCGAGATTCGAATCTCACCCCAACACCCCTCCGGGGTTGCTGCCAACACCCCTCCGGGGTTGCGGAGGCGGTGTCCGAGATTCGAATCTCGGACATCCGGACGGTTCCGGGTGGTTTCGGACGTAGGGCTCGCGCTTGTTAATTGGATCGTAACTCGAGCGACGCGCGAGCTGCGGTGAGATGGTTTCGGTGCGTCGGGTCGCGATGGTCGGAGCATTGGCGGCGTGCTCGACGTTGCCTTATCCGCCGCCCCCGATCGCGGGGGCCGATACGCCGGCGATCGTCGAACCGCTCGCGCCGGCGATCGCGCTCGGCACTGATAGCCTTCAGGTCGCCGATTACGGCGTCACGCCGACACTGCGCACGGATGACGCGACCAGCGATGGCATCGCCACACATCTCATCGCGTTGGTCAGCGAACGCGCCACGTTGACGCGCGACCCGCGGCTCGATCTCGCCGCCGCCGAGCTCGCCGAGGTCGTCGACCGTGGCGGTTCGCTCGGCGACGAAGCGGTCGCGTTCGCGTTGCACGAGCACGGCGTGATCGAATCCGCGGTCCGAGTCGCGAGCTCGCGAGCGACAACCGCAGAAGACCTCGCCCGCGACCTCGACCCGCAGCTCGCCGAGGTCGTGATGCGCCCAGACATGCAATTCGGGGTCGGCGGCCACGGACCGCGCGTCGTGGTCGTGACGAACCCGGTGACCGTCCGGCTCACCCAGCCCTTGCCGCGCGCTCTCCGGTCGAACGGCGTGGCGCAGCTCGATGCCGAGCTCGACAGCCGACTGCACGCGCCGCACGTCGCGCTCACGCACGAAGACGCCACGGTCGATCGCCCCCACGTGACGGTCGCCGGCGACCATCGGTTTCACGCCGAGCTCGCGTGCGGGGCGCATCGCGGCACGCAATGGCTCGCGATCGATGCGTGTGACGCGTCGAACGTCCAGCATCTGATCGCGGTGGTCCCGATCGCGTGCGCCGAGCCCGTGCGCGACGTGCTGTACATCGAGCCCGACGCCAACCTCGTCACGGCGGATCCTGCGCGCCGGCTCACCGCGATCATCAACCGCGAGCGCGGGAGGTACGGCTTTCACGCGTTGCGCGGGGATATCCGGCTCGATCGCGTCGCACGTGCGCATGCCGATCGGATCGCAAAGGCGCGCGAGGTCTCGCACGACCGGGGCGGTTCGCCGTCGCGGCGGCTGTACGACGCGGGCTTGTATCCGCCGGTCAGCGTCGAGACCGTGCTCGCAAACGCGAACCTCGGCCGCGTCGCCGCGCAGCTGATGAACGAGCCCGGCTACCGCTCGGCGGTCGCGCGCGAAGACCTCACCCACGTCGGCGTGGCGCTCGCGACCGGAGCCGATCATCAGCTCTACGCGGTGCTCGAGCTCGCGGGGATCCCGTCGCAATTGCCGCGAAACAAGGTGAGGGCCGTTGTCGCCGCGCGCTTGGGTCTCGGGCAATCGGCAGCGGCCGCCGGGTATATCGCGGCCATCGCGCAGCGAGCCGCCGAAGCCCTAGCGTCGGGTGCAACAACTGAGCAGCTCGCTGACTATCAACGCTCGGAGGCGCGCTTGCACGGCTGCACGGAGCTCTCGTTCGCCTACGGGATCTTCCCAAGCCTGGCGGCGATCGACGCGGACACGCTAGAAGTCGAACACTACTTCCATGACGTCGGGATCGGCGTCTATCAACAGCCTCCCGGCGGAACGATGCCGGGTTGGATCTGGGTCGCTGTGATCTACGCCGGTCTCTGTAACTAGCCACTTCCTCGGCCCCCGTTAATCAGCGACGAAGTTTTTCCACCGCGTCAGGTACTGCGCGAACTGCGGCGACACGGCGCGCTCGAGCAGCGCGGCCTTCGTGATCGGCGGGCGCAGCGGCTCCCAGCCGGGTTGCGCGGCGAGCTTTGGCCAATCGGGGTTGAGGATCGCGGCGCGGCCGAGCGAGACAATGTCGGCGCCGCGCTCGAGCACGCTGCGCGCTTCGTCGGCGGTCCAGATCGAGCCGGCGGCGATCACCGCGACCTCGCGTGGCACCACTTCGCGCACTGCGGTGATCGGATGAACGTCGGGCCGCTTCTTCGTGTTCGGCGCGAAGTTCCATAGCGACGCGTGGATCCAATCGGCGCCGTCGGCGGCGAGGCCGCGCGCGATCGCGAGGCTCTCGTCGAGATCCAAGCCGCGCGCTTGGCCCCAATCTTCGAGCGACAGCCGAACGCCGACCGCGAAGCTGCGAGCGACGCGCGCTCGCACCGCGCGCATGACCTCGCGGACCAACCGCGCGCGGCCGGTCGCATCGCCGCCCCAGCCGTCGGTGCGTGGGTTCATCGTCGCGGACATGAACTGGCCGAGCAGATAGCCGTGAGCGCCGTGAAGCTCGACGCCATCGAATCCCGCGCGCTCGCAACGCGCAGCGGCCGCAGCGAACTGATCGATGACGCGCGTGATGTCGTCGATCGTCGCTGCGCGCGGTGCCTCGAACGTCGGCGCATCCTCTTGCCACGTGCTCGCGCTCCAAACCGGCGAGCCAGACAACGCCGACGACGCTCGAACCCCGCCGTGGAAGATCTGCGCGATCGCCGCTG
>CAZDGY010000325.1:0-6959 GCA_964504685.1 uncultured Kofleriaceae bacterium
GCTCGCCGCGCGCCAAACCGCTGGCGACCCCGGCGTGACCGACGTGATGATCGACGACGAGCTCGCCGCACTCGCGCAAGCCCGGCCATCACCCGCGATCCAGCTGCGCCGGCTCGAGCGCCGCGCCCGCAAGCCCGCCGAACGCGCCGCGCTGATCACCGAGCTCGAAACGCTCGTCGTCGACGCCGCGGGCAATCCGCTGCCGACGGTGGATCGCGCGCGCCTGCAGTTCCTGCGCGCGGGGCTGCTCGAAGACGATCCGGCGACTCGCGAGCGCGCCGAAGAGGCGTATCGCAAAGGCCTCGCGTTCCAGCCGGGCCACACCGCGGCGGCGTGTCGGCTCGCATTGCTCGTGCTCGAACGCGGCGATCAAGCGGGTGCGCTTGCCGAGATCGAGCGCGCGCTGCGCATCGACGCGAATCACGGCCTCGCGTGGCGCAACGCGGCCCGCATGCTCGACGCGCAATCGCCGAGCCTCGGGGTCGTCGTCGGCCGACTGCTCGATGCGGCGAATCCGGGCGCCGGCAGTGCCGCCGGCGGTGTCGCGCCTCGGCTCGTCACCGCGACCGCCGAGGTCGCGCGCCACGACGTGCTCGCCGGCGTTTACGCGCACGGCCACCGCGTCAAGAATCTGCTCGGCATCATCGGCTCGCGCGCGCGCTCGGTGCGCAAGCTCGCGCAGGGCGACGTCCACGACCGGCTCAAGGATCTCGAGGCCGATGTCACCGCGCTCTACGAGGAATGGGCGCAGTACCTGCGGTCGCTCCAGGCGCCGACGCCGACGATCGAGCTCGTCCCGCTGTCGTCGCTGTTGCACGAGGTCGTGGTCGCCGCCCAGGCGCGGACGCAGCAAGTCTCGATCACGCTCGAGCAAGCGACCGGCCTGCCCGATGTGCGCGGCGATCGCATGCTGCTGCGCGAGGCGTTGCTCAACGTCGTGTCGAACGCGGCCGAAGCGTGCGCGTCCTCTAGCGGAGAGGTCCACGTCAAGGTCCGGTCGCTCGCCGGTCCCGCGAGCGCTGCGCCGCTGATCGAGATCGTGGTCGTCGATACCGGCCCGGGCATTCCGCGCGCCCATCTCGCGCGGCTGTTCGTGCCCGGGTTCACGACGAAGGAGACCGGCTCGGGTGTCGGCTTGGCGATCGCCGAGCGCGTCGTGGCCGCCCACCACGGCCGGATCACGATCGACTCCGAGGAAGGCCGCGGCACGACGATCACGATCACGCTGCCGACCGACAAGAACGCGCTCGCCGCGTTGCCGCTGTGGACGAGCGCCGAGCGAAGCTAAGGCTTACAGACTGCCAGCGCACGCGGCGCTAGTCCGCGCAGGTCAGCGCGGTGCTCGCGATGATCACGTCGTCGAGCCACAGATCGAAGGCAGGTTGCGCGACGAGCACGCTCGGTCCGGCGAAGCCGATCCCGAAGTTCATCACCTCGATCGCCGGCACCCCGTCGGTTTGCACGCCGCCGAGCGTCGCCATGCCCTGGTCGCCGGACAGGACCTCGAGGCCGGTTCCGATGGTCGCGCGCGTCACCTGCCACATCAAGCAGCTCCACGTCCCCGTCACGGGCGGCGTCGCGGTGTCCGCCACGTCGTTCGCGAACTGCGAGTAGACCGCTACGCCGGTCGGCTCGAGGAACAGGCCGTCCTCGAGCGGCGAGCCAGTGGACTGTTGCGCGTCGATGAAATCGAGGTTGTTCGCCGGCACGGCCTCGATCAGCACGTACGCGCGCACGTAGAAGGTCGCGTCGGCGGACGCGAACGTCGCGGTCTCGGCGATCGTCGAGTACATGTTGCCGCCGGGCGCGAGCGCCGGGGTGTGGAAGTGCATCGACTGCGTGCCGCGATGCGCGACGTTCGTGTCGATCGCGACGGTGCCGGAGGGTGTCCAAACCGCGGCGAGGGTCTTCGTCTCGAAGCTATCGCACAGCTCGTAGCTCGCCAGGCACGTCACCGGCGCGACGCCATCGCCCGACTTACCGTCTCCGGTCGCGCCGCCATCGCCGCTGCCGCCGCCACCGCCGAGCGCCGTGAACCCGACGCGCCCGCAGCCCGCTCCGAGCGCCACCGCGACCGCCAGAGCCAGCCGAGCCATGTGCCCGATGGTACACTGCGGTCGATGATCGGCACGATCGTCTGTGTCGACGATCAGGCGGAGGTCCGGCGCCTGCTCGGCGAGGTGTTCCGCGCGCGGGGCACGAACGTCGTCAGCTTCGACGACGGCGAAGATGCGATCGCCTGGCTCGCGAGCAACGAAGCCGACCTCGTGATCCTCGATCTCGATCTCGGCCCGGGTCGGCGCACCGGCATCGAGATCTGCCGGGCGATTCGCGGCCGGCTGCCCGACCTGCCGATCATCATCCTCACCGGGCACGGCACGATCGACGACGCGGTCGCCGCGGTCAAAGCCGGCGCGGTCGATTTCATCACGAAAGATCCGTATCTCGAGGACAAGCTCGAGATCTCGGTCGACAAGGTCGAGCGCATTCTGCAGCACGCCCTCGATCGCAAGCGACTCGAAGACGAGAACCGCGAGCTCCGTGCGACCAACGAGCGGCTGCGCAAGGCGACCGGGCGGCGCTGGCAGATCGTGGGCGAGTCACAGGCGATGCAGACCGTGATGACGAAGATCGAGAAGGTCGCGCCGGTGCCACGCCCGGTGCTCGTGCTCGGTCCGCGCGGCACCGGTAAAGAGCTCGTCGCGCGCGCGATTCACATGCTGTCGCCGCGGGCGAGCGAGCCGTACATCACGATCAACTGCGCCGCAGTGCCCGAGAGCCTGCTCGAGAGCGAGCTGTTCGGTCACGAAGAGGGTGCGTTCACCGGCGCGACGAAGCAGAAGGAAGGCAAGTTCGAGCTCGCCGATGGCGGCACGCTGTTCCTCGACGAGATCGGGAACATGTCGATGGACTTCCAGGCCAAGATCCTGCGCGTCCTCGAGTACCAGCGCTTCGAGCGCGTCGCCGGCAGCGAATCGATCCAGGTCAACGTCCGCGTCATCGCCGCGACGAACGCCGACCTCAAGGAGGCGATGACCGCCGGCAAGTTCCGGCCCGATCTCTACGATCGCCTATCGTTCGAAGAGATCCACTTGCCGCCGCTCGCGCAGCGACTCGAGGACGTTGCGATCCTCGCAGTGTATTTCCTCGCGCGCTTCCGCCAAGAGGTCGCCGGCATTACGGTCAAGGAGGTCTCGGCCGAGGCGCTCGATCGGCTCGCGCAGTACGACTACCCGGGCAACGTGCGCGAGCTGAAGAATGTCGTCGAGCGCGCGGTCTATATGGCGCAAGGCGAGGTGCTGACCAGCGCCGACGTCGCCGGTGCGTTGCCGCCCGAAGCTCACGCCGGTACCGCCGCGCCCGGGCTGCCGTTCGCCGATGATCCGCGCAGCCCGCTCGACGAGCGCGTCAATGCGTTCGAGGCGTGGCTGTGTCGCGATGCGCTCGAGAAGACGCGGTTCAAGCAAAAGGAAGCCGCGCAGCTGCTCGGGCTGACCTACGACCAGTTCCGCCAGCGATATCGCAAATACGGCCTCGGTAAAGATTAGGGCGCCGGCTCGACCGGGCCGACGACCGCGAAGGACGCCGGGTCGCGTTGGTTCGCGTATTCCGTCGCGATCCACGCCGGCGAGCGCGCGACGTTCGCGAGGCGCGCCTCGTCGATCGCGCCGGTGATCTGGTAGGTGAGGTTGCCGCCCCAATCGACAACCGTCGGCCTCGAACCACAAGTCGTACGCGTTCGCGCCGTCGACGAACGCGATCGGGCCCTTGCCGAACGCGCCGGTATAGTCGACCCAGAACGTGGCGGTCGTGAGCGCGCCGGCGGACAGATCGAGCCCGACGGTCGACGCCGCGACGTTGGGGCCACCCGAGAATGCGGCCGCGCCGCCGATCATGCCGGGTGCTGCGGTCGCGCCGTTGTTGGTGCCCGGGTTCGCGCCGGTCGAGTCATCGACCGCCAGCGTGACGCCGTCGCCGAAGTGGTAGACGCCGGTGAACGCGTTGGTCCACACGAGTGCGGGGATCTCGAGCGCGGTAGCCCTGCCGTATTCGACGTAGAACACAGCTCGATCTCGTAGGCGTCGCTCACATCGGCGAAGCTGATCTGGCCGTTGAAGTCGGCGACCAACATCGGGTCATCGATCGCCACGAGCACAGGAAAGTCGGCGAGGTCTCCGGCGACCATCGCGTGCGGGATCGTGATCGCGGCGCGGTAGGTCCCGGCTGCGCCGGTCACCGGCCCGAAGTCGATTCGCCCGCACCCGACCGCTGCGGCCCCGATAAGCCCGATCGTCCTCGGCCCCACACCTCCATGATACCGAGCTAGGCTTGCGCTATGGGGTTCTTCTCCCGAATCAAGACAGGCGTGTCGAGTAAGGCCAACGCCGCGATCGACAAAGCGATCGACCCGGCCAAAGAGGTCGACATGGCGATCTTGGAGCTCGAGGAAGGGCGCAAGAAGGCGCTAGCCGAGCTCGTCAGCTACAAGACGACCGCGAAGCAGCTCGACGCCGACGTCGCGAAGTTCAAAGCGAAGGCCGCGGAGTGGGAGCGGCGCGCGATGGTCGCGGTCAAGGCCGGCGACGATGAAGCGGCGAAGATCGCGTTACGCGAGAAGAAGGCCGCCGAGGTCGAGGCGGTGAAGATCGAGCGGGACAAGCACGAGGCCGCGAGCTACGCGATCCAGCTCAACAAGAGCCGCAAGGAGTTCGAGACCAAGCTGCAGATCTTGAAGATGCGCAAGGGCACGCTCGCAACCCAGATCGCGGCGGCGCGCTCGGCCGGCGGCGGCGCGTTCGGCAACGACTCGTCGGTGTGGGACAAGTTCGCGCGCGCGGAAGAGCGCATCGACGCCGAGGCGATCGAGACCGAGGTCGACGCTGCGATGCGCGGCGAAACCGCGGGCGAGGCCGAGCTCGACGCGAAGCTGCTCGCAGCGACGCGCAACAACCCGGGGCTGCTCGCGGCGCCGGATGGTCCCGAAGACGCGCTCGCGAAGCTCAAGACCAAGATGACCGAGGACAAGGCGGCCAAGCAGAAGGCGTTGCAAGAGGCCGGTGCGGAGTCGATCACCAAGGCCAAGCCGTGATCTTGACGAACGTCGTCGCGGCGGTCGGTGAGCCGCTCGCCGCCGATCCAGACGAAGCGCTGTCGTTGCGCCTCCGCGACCTCTCGCTCGTCGAGCTCGATGCGTTCGTCGATCGCCCCGCGCTGATCGGCGCATACGCCGACGATGTCGCCGACGCGCTGCGCGAGGCTCGTGGCCGGATCACGCACCTGCGCGGCGTGCTCGGCGGGCCCGATCCGCTCAACGTGCTCGAGCTCGCTCCTCGCCAGCGCGCTTCGGACACCGCGGTCGCCGGCGCGGCCCGCATCCGCAGTCGGCTGGTCGAGCAGGCCGAGGCGGCGCGCGCACTTGCTCGGATTGCTGAGCTCGTCGCGGCGCTCGTTCCGAAGCTATTCGAGGCCGATCGCCGGCGATGACCCAAACCTCGGCGGGTAACTGTTGTCGAATGGGTAGGTCCCATATAGTGCCTCGCCATGGCTGACGAGGACCCCGACCTCGACCGGGCCCGCGAGGGTGACCGCGCCGCGTTCGGGCGTCTCGTCCAGAAGTATCAACGCCGCGTGTACGCCGCCGCCCTCCATATTCTCGGCAACCACAGCGATGCCGATGACGCCACCCAAGAGGCGTTCGTCCGCGCCTATCGCGGGCTTGCCGGGTTCGATGGTCGGGCCGAATTTTCGACCTGGCTGTACCGGATCGCGATCAACACCGCGCTCAACGCGTTGCGCGCCGACAAGCGCAGTAGCGGGCTGAACCTCAAGAGTGGCACCGAGGCGGCTCATGTTGGCGGTCGGCCCGAGGCGCTCGGCCAAGCCGCGCCAGACCCGGCAAAGTTAGTGCAGCAAACCGCCGAGATCCGTCGCGTTCTCGAGGCGATCGCAGAGCTGTCGCCGTCGCTGCGCGTCACGATCGTGCTAGCCACCATCGAGGACATGCCGCACAAACAGATCGCCGAGATCCTCGAGATCCCCGAGGGAACCGTGGCCTGGCGGGTCAACGAGGCGCGCCGGCTGCTACGCGATCGGCTCGGATTTGCTTCCCCCGCAGCGACGGTCCGCAAATAGATTCTGCCATGTCAGACGACCTAGACGACCTGCTGCGCCGCGCGCTGAAAACCCTGGACGGTGAGGCGCCGTCAGGGTATTTCGATGCCCTTCCGAAAAGGACGCTGTCGCGTCTGGAGAGCAGCATGGAGACCTCCGCTTCGTCGGGTAAGGGCACTGTGAAAGAGTCGAGCGGCGCGATCGCGTCCGCGGCGCCACTGCGCGAGGACGATTCCGGGTTGCACGATCTGCGCAGCCTTGCCCAGTCGACGAAGGTGCGGATGTCGTCGCGCCGGATCACGGCGCAGCCGACCAACAAGACCGACGAAGATATCCTCGCTTCGACGTCGGCGGGTTGGAAGGCCGTCGCGCTTCCCGAGCCGGCGCAGATGGTTTCGCTGCCAGCGCTCGAACAACTTCCGTCGAAGCGCGAGGTGCTCGCGAAAGAGCGCGGCGTCATTGCGCCCGCGCCCGCCGCCGCGCCGAAGCCGACCGCCGAAGGTACGCGCCCGGTCGCCAAGGCGCGCGGTAGCAACCGCGCCGTGATCGCGGTCGTCGGCAGCGGCCTCGCGGTCGCCGCCGGTGCTGTGATCTTCTTCGCGACGCGCCAGCCCGCGACGCAGGACGTCGCGAGCACGACCGCCGCGGCAACGCCGGCCGCACTTCCCACAGCTCAGGCGCCCGGTGCCGGCAGCAGCGCAGCAGCTCCGCGCGTCGAACCGCTCGTGCCAGCCGTTGTAGCCGAGAACTCCGCTGCGGCGGGGTCGGGTTCCGCGGTTGCTGAGGGCTCGGACGCGAGCGCGCCGGCCGACCCGGCGGTTGCGGCCGCGACGCCCCCGCCACCGACC
>CAZDGY010000326.1:0-6958 GCA_964504685.1 uncultured Kofleriaceae bacterium
TATCGTCAGCTCGCGATCTGCCGGTTCGGCTTTCACGAGGCGCTTGCGGTATGGCGCGACAATGCGGAGGCGCGCTCCGGTTTGATGCGGGCAACCACTGCAGTCGCCGAGTTCGAGCTCGCTCATGACCAGCCCAGCGCCGCGCTCCGGTTGCTGAGCGAGCTGTCCGAGCCGCCGGCGCTCTTGCTCGAGCGTGCCCAGGCGGCTGAAGCGGCGGCGAATACTCGGCGGCACGCACTCGAGCACCTGCGCGAGGATCTCGATCCACTCCAGAACAGCCGCGCGCGCTGGATCGCCGGCATCGTGCTCGGCGGGTTCTTCTGGCTCGCGCCGCTCGCGAGCAAGGTGTTCTCTCGTGACGCGATCGGCACGCACCCCCAACAAGTTGTCGCGTCGGCGATCTTCCTCGCCGTCGTGATCATCGTTGCGATCTGGCGTGCGCGCGCCCCGATCGCGATGACCTCGGTCGATCGCAAGAGCTTCATGACTGGCGCATTCATGTTCGCCGCGCAGATCGCGCTCGCGGTCGGCGGGTGGGCGCTCGGCCTCGACGTGTCGCTCATCCAAGTGCTGATGATGTTCCTGTGGTTCGTGATCGCCGCGATGGTCGCGATCATGGTCGATAGCTATCTGTCGTTCGCGGCGATCGGCTACCTCGTCGGGTTTCTCATCGGAGCGACCCACGTAGAGCTCCGGCTGTACGCGATGAGCACGGGAAACCTGTTATTCGCGCTCAACGTCGCGTGGCGATGGCGGCCGGCGCAACGGCGGCTCGCCGAGCTCGACGGCGACCGATCTCGCTAGGTTCGCACTACCAAGTAGCCGTCCGCGCGAGGCGATAGAGCGTGACCGCGCCGGGGGGGCCGTCGTGGACCGGCGTGTTGGTGAACATCGCGAGTTGATCTCCGAATGCGTAGATTCCGTCGACCGTATCCGCGGCGCGCATCGGCGACGCGTAGGTCCCGTCGTAGTGCCACAGGCTCGATGGCGAAGCGGTATTCGCGATCGCGAACAGCTCGTCGCCGCTATCGCCGGTGATCTCCGAGAACGCGAACGGCAACGTCGGATAGGTCACTGTCCCGGTCGCGCGATCGAACGTCATCAGTCCCTGCGCATCGAGCGCGTATACCCGTGTCGCGCCGACGACGACCTGCGACAACGTGGCGTCGCCAGGCGTCACCGCGATCCACGTCGTGCCGTCGAAGTGCCACAGGGCTGGGATGCCACCGTCCGCGGTCGCCAGCGCATAGAGGTCGTCGTACCTGCTGCCGCCGATCGACGAGAACTTTATCGGCGGCGCGCTGACATTCCAGCTACCGCTCGTGCGCAGCGCAAACAGGTCGTTGCCACCGACCACCACCGCGCTATCGTCGCCGGCGACCCACAGTGCATTCGCCGATGCGAGCGGCTCGGTGACCGCGCCATTCCACAGGTTCGCACCGTCGTAGCAGTACAGCGTCCCGCTGAGCGAAACCGCAACCGGCGAGCACGCCGCTACCCCGTTGGGCTTCGCGACCACGACGAGGCCGCCGCCTTCGGCTAGGACATTGACGATCGTACCGGAAGCGTACGTGACCACGAGTGGACCGCCGTGCGCGTGCGCGAACGCGATCTGGTCCGGAGCGCCGAGGCCGAGCCACTGACCGTCTAGCGTTTGGATGGGAGCAGCGGCCTCGATCGCAAACGGTGAAACGCCGTCGCTCACGAGCCGTGGGATATCCGACGGTCCTCCCGACCAACTCACCGAGAACGGCGCCTGCCCGACCGAGATGAGCGAGGACACAACCGTCGGCGCTTGGCTGACGCCTTCGAGGTCGATGACAAATCCCGACACGAACATGCCGCCTTCGCTCGGCGCGATTGCGAAGTAGCCGACGAAGCCGAGATCGAGGCCCGCCCAGACTCCATTCGTACGACGCGATAGCGTGGTGCCTGCCTTCGGAATTGGCGTCGGCGCGCCCTGCACGACACCAGAGATGGCCCACAGCCTTCCGAGATCGTCCTCGGCAACCCAGTCGGTCTGTGCGGGACCGTCGTACGCAGTCCACGCCGTACCGTCGAACTGCTGGAGCCCTTGGTCGGCGGAGATCATCACGACCGAGCGCGTGTTCTCGAACGTCACCGGCTCATTCCATGGCCCGGTCACCGTCGACCACGTGCCGTTCGCAAGCTGCCACGCCGGCACCATGCCTCCAATCGAGACCCACAAGCCGAGCGCATCCGATGCCCATGCCGCGCCGATCGTGCTCGTCGAGGGCCACGGTGCCGCGCTGTCGACCCAGCCGTTCGCCGGGGTCCATTGAGCGACGGTCGTCGGGCCGATCGCCCAGACCGAGCTGTCGGCCACCGCAACGGCGGAGAACATGCCGTCGTGCTCGTTCGCGTTGTGATCGTAGACTGCGTATGCGTGCCCTGCGGTATCGGTGTACGCGAGCCAGCCATGCGCGCCGGTGATCGCGACGGTCGCGGCCTCGAACGTCTTCGCGGGGAACCAATTCAGCCGTCCGCAATCGGCCAGCCCGATGCTGCAGCCTGCCCTGCACGATAGGCCACCGACATCTTCGCCGTAGTCCATGCACGACCCGGCGGGAGGGCTGCCGTCGCACAGCTCGCCTTCGTCGGGTTGGATGATGCCGTCGCCGCAGCGACCGCTGCACGCCGAGCGATCGATCGAGCAGTACTTGGTGCATGCGACGGCGCCGCCGTAGTAACCGAGATCGAGGCAGCCGACCGGGATGTTGTCGCCATCGCATTGTTCGAGCCCGGTGACCGCCCCGTCGCCGCATACACTCGGCGCGCACACGCCTTGCGTACAGTTGCCGTCGCCGGTCGACGCGTGGCAGATCGTGCCGTCGACCTCGCCCTCGCATGCAGCGAGTTGATCGGGCGATGCGCACAGGCTGTCGTTCACGCACATCGTGCCGCGAGGGCAACTGAGATCCCCGCACGCGACGAGATCGGGCCGAATGCAGGCACCGACCGCGAGCAGCAGCGCTAGAGCGAGCTTCGTTCGCGACCCCACATCGACCACGATCCCACGCGCATCCGATGAGGACAACAACCAGCTCGCGTCGTACACGTACGTGGGACGCTTACCTCGGCGCGACTGGATGTAAACTCGGCGCGGCGTCGACGATGGCGGACAACAAGCAGACCGATGGCACCGATCCGACGGTGCTCGCGCCGGTGAGCCAGACGGTGACGATCTCGCGCCCGCCGTGGCCGGTCGCAGACGCTGAGCCAACCGACCCTCCGCCGGCGCCGGCCGAACCGCGCGACACCGGCGACTTCGAGCAGCTGGCGGCGATCGATCCACAACGCTACGTGATCGGCGAAGAGCTCGCCCGCGGCGGCATGGGCGCCATTCGCATCGCGCGCGATCGCCGGCTCGGACGCCCGGTCGCGATCAAGGAGCTGCTGCCGGAGCCGGAAACTCGGACGCACCGCGATGACCGTCGCGCGCGATTCGAACGCGAGGCGCTGATCACCGCGAAGCTCCAACATCCGTCGATCGTCAACATCCTCGAGGCCGGGCTCAAGCCGGGAGGCGAGCCGTTCTATGTCATGAAGCTCGTCGCCGGCACGTCGCTCGACAAGGCCATCGCCGCGCGACCGACGCTCGAGGCCCGACTCGGCTTGTTGCCGAATGTGATCGCAGCGGTCGACGCGCTCGCGTACGCGCACAGCATGCGAGTGATCCATCGCGACTTGAAGCCACACAACGTGCTCGTCGGCGAGTACGGCGAGACCGTGGTGATCGATTGGGGGCTCGCGAAGGACCTCGCCGACACTACGGGTGCACCGGAGGTGCCTGCCGGGCCGCATCGTTCGCCTCCGAGCCAATTCGGTGAAACGGTCGAAGGCGCGGTAATGGGCACGCCGGCGTACATGCCGATCGAACAGGCGCTCGGCCAACCGGTCGACGAGCGCGCCGACGTCTACGCGCTCGGTGCGATGCTCTATCAGCTGCTCGCTGCGCACGCGCCCTACCGCGGCAACACGACGAACGATGTGCTGCGCAGTGTGATCGCCGCACCGCCCACTCCTATCGACGCGCTCGTACCGGGGTTGTCGCCCGACCTGGTCACGATCGTGAACCGCGCGATGGCGAGGGTCGCGGGCGATCGCTACCCGACCGCGAAACAGCTCGCGGACGATCTCAAGAAGTTTCAGACCGGCAAGCTCGTCGGAGCGCATCAGTACACCGCGTGGCAGCTCGTCCGCAGGTCGATCCGCCGTCACCGCGCGCCGTTCGCGGTCGGCTCGGTCGCCGTCGTGATCCTGGCCGTGGTCGGGTTTGCGAGCTTGCGCCGAATCGTCGTCGAGCAGTCGCGCACCGAAGACCAGCGGCGAGTCGCGGAGCAGAATCGCGGCGAGGCCGAGCAGCTGACGAGCTTCATGCTCGGTGACTTGGCGGCGAAGCTGCGACCGCTCGGGCGACTCGACCTACTCGACGCGGTCGCCAGCAAAGCGATCGCCTACTATGACCGCAGGGCCGAATCGCTGTCGGGCGCCGAGCTCGGCAAGACCGCGCTCGCGCGCCGCAACCTCGGTGACGTGTTGTTCGCCCAGGGTCGCGTAGACGACGCGTTACGCGAATTCCGATTGTCTGCACTGATCACGTCGGTGTTGGCCGAGGCGGACCCGAGCAGCGATGACCAGCAGCGCTCGGTCTCGGTCAGCCGCGATCGAGTTGGCAACGCGCTGATCGCCCAGGGCGACTCAGCGGGCGCGCTCGTCGAGTACGAGGCCGCTCTCGCGATCGACAAGGCGCGAGCGGCGATCGACCCGCGGGACGAGGTCCGGCAACGCGATCTGTCGATGAGCTACGAGAAGATCGGCAATCTCCGACGGAGTGAGCGCAACTCCACCGCTGCGCTTGCCGCGTATCGCACGTCGCTATCGATTATCACCGGGCTCGCCGCCGCGAATCCGGCGAGCGGTGAACACCAACGAGCACTGTCGCTCGCCCATCAACAGATCGGTCTCGAGCTACTCACCCAGGGCAACACGGCAGAGGCGCTCGCCGAAGATCACGAAGCTGTCACCATCGCTAGGGCGCTGACCGCGCGAGATCCGAGCGAACCTTATTGGCGAGAGCGGCTCGCCGAAGCGCTCGCGGCTGAAGCTAACGCGAAGCTCGACCGCGGTGACGCGACCGCCGCGCTCGGCGAGTTTCGCGAAGCGCTGGCGATCGTCGCGACGCTCGGCGCGAGTGATCCAGCGAACGAAGACTGGCAGCGCGACCTCGCAAGCTTTCACGGCGACGTCGGCGACGCCCTCGTCAAGCAAGGCCACGTCGCCGACGCGGTCGCCGAGTACCGCGCCGACCAAGCGATCAGTTTGGCGCTCGCGACGACGAACCCGAACGACGACGCTGCTCAGCAATCACTTGCGGCGAGCGACCGACGACTCGGTGACGCGCTGCGCGCTGGAGGCGACCCGGCCGGGGCTTTCGGTCTCTATCACGCGGCGCTCGCGATCGACGACAAGCTGGCGACCAAGAGCCCGACGAACGGAAAGCGAGCGTGGGATCTCGCGTTCATGCACAACAAGGTCGGCGATGTCTTGTTCGACAACCGCGATCTGGCGGGTGCGCTTTCCGAGTATCGCGCGGCGCGAACGCTCCGTGAATTGTGGGCACAGCGGGATCCCAACAACCTAGATACGCGCGCGGCGCTGTCGATCTGCCACGACAAGATCGGCAAGGTCCTCGACGCGCAAGGTGACGCCGCCGGCGCGATCGTCGAGCTTCGTGCCGAAGTCGAGATCGATGCCACGATGCTCGCGGCCGACCCGACGAACACCGAGCGGCGCCACGATCTCGCAACGAGCCACGAGCGCCTCGGCACGATGCTGCTCGCGCACAAGGACCCCGCGGGTGCGCTCGTCGAGAACCGCGCCGAACGCGAGCTATGCGCTGGACTCGTCGCGCAGGACCCTCACAACGCCGAGTGGCAAGAGCGCCTCGCCGAAAGTAACGACGACACGGGCGACGCCGAGCTCGCGCTGGGCGATGCGGCCTCGGCCCTCGCCGATTACCGTGCGGCGCTCGCGATTCGCGAGCCGGAACTGAGAGCGAATCCGACGGATCCGGAACGCCAAGACGACGTCGTGACCAGCCAATCCAAGATCGCCGACGCGCTCGTCGCACTCGGCAGCAAACCGGAGGCACTCGCGCTCTATCGCACCGCACTGGCGACCGAACGGCGACTCGTCGCGAACAACCCGAACAACGCGGAATACCGCGATGGCCTGGTCGAGCTCGCGAAATCAGTCGCGACGTGCTGCGCGGGTTCGAAATGAGGACCGTCCATCACGGCGACGGCATCGCGTTTCTCGCGGATCGCCTGCCGGCCGATCACGCGATCATCACGTCGTTGCCGGATCACAGCGAGCTGCCTGCGCTCGGTGTCGATGGTTGGCGGGCGTGGTTCGTGGAGACCGTCGCGCTGGCATGCCGGGCCGTTGCCGACGATGGTGTTGCGATCTTCTATCAGACCGACGTCAAGCACGACGGACGATGGATCGACAAAGGCCACCTCGTGCTCAACGGCGCCGACGCGGCAGGCTCGCACCTGCTCTGGCACAAGGTCGTGTGTCGCGTACCACCGGGGACGACGACGTTCGGCCGCCCGGCGTACGCGCATTGCTTGTGCGTGAGTCGTACCCGGCGGCTCGCATCCGGCGCGTCGACACCCGACGTGCTGCCGTCGCTCGGCGCGATGAGTTGGTCGCGCGCGATGGGCGCTGCGGCGTGCGAGGCCGCGGTCGGGTTTGCCGCGTCGATCGGTGCCAAGACGATCGTCGATCCGTTTTGCGGCGTCGGCAGCGTGCTCGCGGTCGCGAATGCGCGCGGCCTCGCGGCGGTAGGCGTCGAGATCTCGAGGCGGCGCGCCGCGAAGGCTCGCAAGCTCACGTAACGATCGCGCGGTGCCACGCTCGCACGATCTCGACG
>CAZDGY010000327.1:0-6955 GCA_964504685.1 uncultured Kofleriaceae bacterium
CACGACGACACGCTACCGGATGTCGATCATTACGAAGATCAGACGACGCTGAATCCCGAGCGCGGCGGCAAGAAGTACATGCACGACAGCGACGACTAGCGCACTTGCTCCGCGCCGTCAGCGGCGCCGCGCTTACGGCCGGCAGTAACCCTGTTGGTTGCACTTCTGGCCCATCGAGCCGTTCGGACACGACGTATCAGTCCCGCCGAGCATCGTGCACTTCTGCGAGCAAAGCGGCGTCGGAAATTGGTTGAACGTGTTCGTGCACACGCCGCTCGCGCACTCGGTGCTCGTGTCGCTCACCGTGGTGCAATCCGAGCCGAAGCCGAGGCCTCCGCTCTTCGCGTCGACCGCCGGCGGGCTCTTGCCGCTGCAGGCGACGGCCAATACGCAGGCGACGGACATCGCGATCGCAAGACGAAAGGCTCTCCGCATTCTTCGATCGTATCAGCGTTCTCGATCCGGCAGCCAGATTAGCGACGAGTCGCCGTGGCTGTCGCTCGGCAAAGACACTGTCAGCCCCGAACGACACCTCGATGGCGCCGTCGAGAGTGAGACCACGTTCTAGCGATAGCCCTGCGCTTGCAGGTTGAACAGCGTCGCGTAGCGCCCGCCCTGCTTGACGAGCTCGTCGTGCGTGCCTCGCTCGATCACGTGGCCGTGGTCGAGCACGATGATCTGATCGGCCATGCGGACGGTCGAGAACCGGTGGGAGATCACGATCGCGATCTTGTCTGCGGTCAGCGCGCGAAACCGGTCGAAGATCTGCACCTCGGCCTCGGCATCCATCGCCGCGGTCGGTTCGTCGAGCACGAGAATATCGGCATCGCGACGCATGAACGATCGTGCGAGCGCGACCTTTTGCCACTGCCCACCCGAGAGCTCGCGCCCGCCGCGAAACCAGCGGCCGAGCTGCGAATCGTACTTGTCGGGGAACTCGAGAATGAACGGCTTGGCGAGCCCCTGTGCCGCGGCTTCGTCCCAACGCATGCGGTCGTCGTACGCGCGATCGTCCCCGGCGCCGATGTTGTCACCGACGGTCAGCTGGTAGCGCACGAAGTCTTGAAAGATCACGCCGATTCGTCGGTGGAGGGCGGTCGGTGACCATTCGCGCAGGTCGCGCCCATCGAGCGTGATCCGTCCGTAGGTCGGTTCGTAGAGGCGCGTTAACAGTTTGATCAACGTCGTCTTACCGGAGCCGTTCTCGCCGACGATCGCGAGCTTGCTGCCGGGTGGAATGTGGAGATCGATCGCGTCGAGCGCCGGTTCGCGCGCATCCGGATACGTGAACGAAACCGCCTCGAACCGCACGCCATCGCCGGGCTTGGTGCCTTCGGTGGCGGTGCCACCCGCCGAGCGGGTCGGCGTATCGAGGAACTCGTAGAGGTTCGACAGATACAAGTTGTCCTCGTACATGCTGCCGATCTCACTAAGTGCATCCGATACCGCCGACTGTGCCTGCTTGAACACGAGCACGTACATGGTCATCGCACCGACGCTGATCTTGTCGTCGATCGTCGCGTACGCGATCCATGCGTACACCGCGTACAGCGCGCCCTGCCCGAGCGTGCCCAGGACGATCGCCCACACTCCGCGTCGTACGATGATCGTGCGATCGTTGGCGTAGAGCAGCCCGAAGATTGTCTTGTAGCGACGCAACAGGCGGTCGCCGAGCCCGAACAGCTTGACCTCCTTGGCGTGCGCGTCGTTCGCGAGCACGTAGTCGACGTACATCTGCTCGCGCACTTCGGGCGTGCGCCGTCGCGCCAACCAGTACGCGTCGCCCGCGTACTTGATCTCGGCGACAAACGGCGGGATCGCGGCGATGACGAGAATCGCGAGCGCGATCGGAGAGAACGCAGCGAGCAACCCGCCGAGACTGACCAGCGCGATCGCGTTCTGGCCGAGCTCGAACGCCTCCGTTACCAACGACAACGGTCGCGACGACGCCTCTCGGCGCGCTCGCGTCAGCTTGTCGTAGACCTCGGAGTCCTCGAATTGCGTCAGGTCGAGGGTCAGCGCCTTCTCGAGGATGTCGACGTTGATCCGGTTGCCGAGCTGCTCGCGGAGCAGCTGACGAAAGATCCCGAGCGTGCGCTGGACAAGTGCCAAGACCACGACGAGAGCTAGCTCGACGCCGACCCACAACATCGCGGACTGACGATCCATCGCGTTCGCGCGCGCGGCGATGATCGAATCGACGAGTCGCTTGCCGGCGTAGGCGATGCCGGCCGGGAGGACGCCGCCGAACAAGCTACCGAGCGCGAGGCCGAGCGTCAGCGAGCGATTGGTCGACCAGACCAGCTTGACCGCGCGCTTCGTGTAGCGAAACACGCCGAGGTACGCGCGCCATTCGATCGTGCTCGGAGGTGGTGGTGGATTTACCTCTTTGTGACCACCGCCGCCACCGCCGCCGCCACCGCCGCCGCCACCGCCGCCGCCACCACCGCCACCACCGCCCCCACCGCCGCCACCGCCGCCACCGTAAGCGGCGGCCTGAGGATACGGAGCGACGGCCATGAGGCCGATACTAGGGGGCATCGTCCGACGAGTCGAGCAGCGCGACCGCGTGGATGTCAGCGCGCTCGCCGCGCGGCTACGACGCCAGCAACGGCTCGCGCGAGTGAACCGGACTTACCGATGCGGACCAGCGCACGACGCATCATTCGATGCGTCGGAGAGGCAGGTCGCGAGCATCGTCGTCGACAGCGTGTTCGCGGTGATCCCCGTGACCGCCATCGGCGGATTAGCATCGAAGTAGCCGTTGCTGAAGTCGCCGCTGACCTGGCCGACCGTCGGATCGACGTTCGTCGTCGTGTTCAAGAACCAGTTGTCGTACGTGAAGTCGGCGTTCGTACCAGCATAGAACATCACGCCGTATGACGACGTACTGACGTTCGAGTGCGATACCTTGATCGTGCCGAGCGCAACGCCGCTCGCGAAGTGCATGTCGCAATGGGTCGTATCGGTTCCGGCAGTCGCCATGCCGATCGACGAGTATTCGAAGTCCATCGACGCGGTGTCCGCCATCTGCAGCATGTCGCCGTCGGCCTGCGAGAACGTGCTGTCCTTGATCGTCGCCGCGCCGCTGCCGACCGCGCGCAAGCTGCCGCCCGTCATGTTGACGTAGTTCATCGTCAGCGTGCCGCCTGCCGCGGACGCGCCGACCGTGATGCCCGAGTCCGGTGAGCCGAAATGGGGCGCAGCGTTCGCCGGCTGGATCGTGATCTTTCCGGCCGACGTGCCGACCGCGCTCAGCGTACCGAGGATGATGACGTTCGCGTTCGCGGCGATGTTGATGATCGCGCCCGGCATGACCGTGACGGTCGCGCCCGCATCGATCGTGGTGTCGCCGACGATGTTCACCGTGTCCATCCACGTGGTGCTCGTCGCGATATGACCGCTGATGCCACCCGGCGTGACTGCGGCGTCCGGGCCGGTGCCACCGCCACCGCCACCGCCACCAGCCGAGGTCGCACCCGAACCGACCGTGCAAGCGGCCAACGCAGCGGACAATCCGAGGGCTAGGACCTTCATCATGGTTCCCAATGGTGCAACGCATGTGCCCAAGCATTGCGTGGCATCAGCCGCGAAAGCGTCGAATCCGCGCGCGTCGGTGACCGCGCTAGCCGAGCTCCGGGGATATCTCCCCCACGGGTGGGACGCCGGCCCCGATCGGGGAGCTCGGGACGAGCGCTCGATCCGCTCGAGCTCGGAAGCATCCGCGACGCGCTCGACTTCCGCGCTCCAACCGTCGTGTTGTCAGCCTCCCCGGCGCGGTTGGTGGCGGCCACGAAGAAAGCGCCGGCGCCGCGAAAGAGTAGATGCTATTGCCGGGCGTGCGCGCCGTCATCATCGCCGCTGGGCTCGTGGTGCTCGCCGCGCCGTCCGTCACCGCCGCGCCGGCTACGCTTGACGCCGCGCCGGCGGACGTCCCGGGGCTCGCGCTCGACGGTCCGTTCACGACCCGCGCGCAGGCTTGCGAACAAATCCTCGGGACGCGCGGTTCGTGCGCGACGTACCGCACCAAGGCGACCCTGCGCGCGCCGCGCGGTTGGCGTGCGGTCGAGATCGGCGCGGTTCGCGACAGCGACCGACGGTACGCCGACACCAACCACTTCGCGCTCTTCGCGAACGTCGACGGCCACTGGTTCGCGACCTTGCTCGGGACCGATGGCAACCAAGACACCGAATTTTTCCCGCCGTGTGACCGCTCGGGTCACTCGTGCACGCCGTTTCATCGCGACGTCCCGTCGCGCTTCCAGGTCCCGACGCTGTCGGTCGTCGATGCGGTCAAAGGCGGCGCCGAGGAGCTCGTGCTGTTCTACCGCACGCCGCGCGATGTCGGCTTCCGCGACTTCGCGCCCGACGGCGAGCTGATTCAGGTGTGCGGGCTTGGCGCTGCATCGCCGAGTTGCACTCCCCAGCTCGTCGTAGTCAGCCGATCGCAGACGCCGATCACTACGGTCGCGCAGCTGTTCACCGGCACGGACGAGATCACGCCGTTCAACGAGGAGGTCGGCGCCGATGGTCACTACCATCCATACGTCGGCCATCTCAGGTTCTAGTCGTCACGCCGCGCTCGGCTCGCAACAATCGATGAAACCGCGGCGCGTTCGAGGTGTCTACGCGAGCACGAATGCAAGGAGGCCGCATGAGCTTGCGACAAGAGGTCTGTCAATTCTTCGCGCACCGGACGATGGCGGTTGTCATCGTGTCCGGCGCGGTGGTCGTTTCGACGGCGCTGGTCGCCGGCAGTTTGAAGCCGAGCCGTACGCCGGAGGCGCCGCCTCCGCGCACCCTCGAGGTGACCGCGACCGCGGTCCGGCATCTGACGCCAAGCCACGCTACGTGGACGATCACGCTGCACGATCACGCCGCCGATAAGACCGCCGCGATCGCCGCCGTGCGATCCGATGCCGATAAGGCGCGCGCGTGGCTCGTCGGCCGCGGGATCGCCGAGAACGAGCTCGCATTCGCGACCGCCGACGCAGCGAGCGACGACGCCACGGTAACGCGCCATCTACCCGACGGCAGCGAGATCCAAGTCGACGTCCCCGGCGGCTTCGTTTCGAGCCTCGTGATCACGGTCGACACCGGCGCGGTCGCGAACGTGGTCGCTGCAGCGCACGTCGCGGGCACGACCAAGGAGCTGCAAGGCGCCGAGGTCGACGCGCCGAGCTGCGACGCGGCCGACTCCGACAAGCTCGAGCTGCCACTGCTCGACGACGCGCGCAAGGCAACACGCGCGAAAGCCGGAGCGGTGCTCGACGAGTATGGCGGCGGCAAGCTCGGCAAGCTCAAGACGGCGACCGTCGGCACGTTCGAGGTCGCTGCGGCCTGCAACAGTGTCACCGCAACCGCGACTGCAGCGGCGACCTACGAGATCGAGTAAACGCGGAAGCTCCCGCTAGCGTTTCTCCGTCTTGCGCGCGCGCGCCTCGATCGCTTCGAGCAACGTGCACTTGCCGAGGCCTGATCGCTCTACCAGGTCGCGAAGCCCGTGCCTTGCGTCGAGCGTGCCGATCGAGCCACTGACGATCTTCTGGACGAGGTCGCCGAGCTCCTTGCTCCGCACTTTGTCGCGCATCCCGCCGGCGAGGTCGGTGAGGGTGACGCCCTTGTCGAGCGCAGCGCCGAGCTCGGCGAGTGGAATCTCCGGCAGATACTTGAGCTCGCAGAACGACTCGACGTCGGACTTCAGGAGCGTGTCCGCCCCAGCAGTGCAGGCGAGCGCGAGCGCCAGACCAAACATCACCGCGACTCGCGTCATCCGCGCAATCTACTCGAAACCGCATGGTCATTGGCGCGCCCCGACCCCGCGCGGATCAGCGTGACCGCGAAGATCTCAAGGAGCCTTTGATCAAATTGGGTTCGCCATGTCCAGCGCTTCCGGCACCGCGCGCTTCACCGAGAAGCAGGGCCAATACCTGGCCTTCATCTACACGTACGTCCTGCTCAATCGGCAGCCACCTGCGGAGGCCGACTTCCAGCGGTTCTTCTGCGTCACGCCGCCCAGCGTCCACCAGATGATCGTGCAGCTCGAAAAGCTCGGCCTGATCCGGAGGACGCCTCGGCAGGCTTGTTCGATCGAGCTCCTCGTGCCCGAGGACGACTTGCCACGCCTCCAACCGATCAAAACCTCTGTGGCCGAGTACTAGTGGTGAGGCGCGAGATGGCGGCCCAGCGCCGTATCTGAGTTACTCAGCTCCGACTGCCGCGGAGGCGAAACTCGTCGACACGGCGCTCAACGCAGACTGGCTTAAGCAGGATCTGTCTCAGCTCGCGCTTAGCTGGGCAACTCAACACCTGGTTGTCGAGCACCTTCGCGAGATTCGAGCAGCCCGCGACGCGATGGTGAACAAGACGTTGCCGGCGGTTCTCTGCTTTGGCCGACGACGGCGATCGAGAGCGACGATCCACGCCGATGCTCTCGACCGCCGACCTGCGGCGCGGTCATAGAGCCGAACGGCGAGCGTGCGTAGCGGATCAGGCGCGACACGCTCAACGCGAGCGCGTCGCTCGGCCGGCATTTCTTTGCCTCTTGCAGACCTGAACGACGAGATCGCGAAACCAGCGGTGAACTGGATCGGCGTCGAGCCGTGGGTGCCACATCTGCGAGACGAGGATGGGTTGCGTGGCGACAGGAAGCTCGAAGCTATCGATTTTCGCGTGCCCGCCGACGGAGTCGAGATCCAGGACCTGGAGAAACGAGGCGGTCACGAGCGCCACGAGATCGGAGGCGCTCGCGATGGACAGGGCCGCGCGAAATCCCGGCACCACCGCGACGACGTTGCGCGCTAGCCCGAGTGCCGCGAGCGCATCATCGACCGGACCGCCCGCGCGACCGTGGCGTGACGCCACCACGTGGCCGAATGCGGCATACCGGACCGGGGTGATCTCGTCGTCGGCGAGAAGCGGGTGTCCTTTGTGGACGACGCCGACGAATCGATCT
>CAZDGY010000328.1:0-6938 GCA_964504685.1 uncultured Kofleriaceae bacterium
CCGCCGAAGAAGGATCGCGTCGCTCAGCTCGCCGAGATCCTCGCGGCCTACGAGATCAAGGTCGACATCGATGCCGCGACGACCCCGCTCGGGATGAAGGCGGTGCTCGATCAGATCTCGCAGAAAGAAGGCGGCCAAGCGCTGCAGTTCTTGCTGCTGCGCACACTCACGCAAGCGGTGTGGGACACCGTGCCGATCGGTCACTTCGGCTTGGCGTCCGGCGATTACCTGCACTTCACGTCACCGATCCGGCGCTATCCCGACTTGCTCGTCCACCGCCTGCTCAAACATCAGCTGCATCGCGACGGTGCGGCGTCGGGTGGCGGCTACGCGAAGCCGCCGCCGCCGACCGAGACCCTGACCGAGCTCGCGAGCGCGTCGAGCGCGAACGAGCGTCGCGCGATGGAAGCGGAGCGCGAGGCAGTCGCGATGTACCGCGCGTATTTGATGCGCGACCAAGTCGGCGAGCAGTTCGACGGTGTCGTATCTGCGGTCACCAGCTTCGGCGCGTTCGTCGAGATCGAAGAGCACTTCGTCGAAGGGTTGATCAAGCTCGACTCGCTAGGCGAGCCGTTCGATCACGACGCGATTCACATGCGGCTGTCCGGCCGCCGGACAGGTCGCTCGATCGAGCTCGGCGACAAGGTGAAGATCGAGATCGCTAACGTCTCGGTGATTCGCCGCCGCATCGACTTCACGCTGATCGCGGTCGCGCGCACGGGGACAGCGCCGACTCCGCCGGGCCGCGCGCCGAAGTCCCCACCGCCGCGCCTCGAGGTCGCGCCGAAGACGCCGATCAGACAGCGGCGCAAGGTCGGGCGCGAAGTCGAACGCGCGGTTCGCGACCGCGCAGAGCCCGGTGCGCGGCCGCGCGCGAGCGCGACCGGCGGCAAGATTCGCTTCGGCGTCTCGCATCGCGGCGCCGGGAGCAAAGGCAAGCCGCAGAAGAAACGGCGTTAGCCCGCGCCTTAAGCGCCGGCCATCGCTTTGCGATGCGCGAAGTAGTCGCGCATGTGCACGAGCTGGTGATGGATCCGGGTCTCGCGCATCTTGCGGACGTTGCCGTCGGGGACGACGAGCGAGACCAAGCCATTGACCTGCGCGAACAGCCGCGTGTGGATCCGCGTCGTGCCCGGATCGGGGCCCGGGACGAACATGATCTCGGCCCACACCGTCGCGCGGCCGCCGGTATCCTCGAACCACACCATCCGCGCTGCGGGCTGGTTGTGGAAGTGGAGGTTGTCGCGATGCCCATCCGGTGCGACCAGCGTCACGCGAGCGTCGACGCCTTCCTTCTGGGTGACCACGACTTTAGCCACATCCGGAAAGATCTCGGTCCACCGCGAGTAATCGAGCACGTGGCCGTAAAGCTCGCTCGGATCGCCCTCGATCACGAGATCACCTTCCGTAATCGCGTGGTCTTCCGGGCTCTCGTAAACGCGCATTCCCGGCGTGCTATCCGCAACCGGTGCGGCCACCCCAAACGAGGATGCGCAGGCGATGAGCGCCACAATCAGCCAGGACCGCATACCGCTAGCTACCAGCAACTCGCGTGCCGGAGCAACTACAGAGACATCTCAACGATCGTGGGGGCATGCGGGGTGTACGAGCGAATAGCCTGTCGGGTTTCCCGGCAAGTCGAGGCGCCGGTGTCAGGTTGGCGTCTTGGAGCCCAACCGCGTTACCTTTGAGACACGAATGCGCGGGCTCGCGTTGCTCGGGATGGCGGTCGCGATCGAGGGCTGCTACGCGCCCCCGTCCGCGAGCGTGGCGTGTGGTGCTAAGTGCACCGACAGCTGCCCGGATGACCTGATCTGCTCGGACGGTTTCTGTGCGAGCGCGGATGGCACTTCGTGTCCGCAGCCGACGATCGAATACGCCAAGATCGTGGTGGGCGCGCGACACACGTGCGCGTTGAGCACAGATGGCAACGTCTATTGCTGGGGCGATAACGCCAAAGGCGCGCTCGGGCTCGGCATCGCTGTCGCCCAGGAAGCGGTGCCGACCGAGGTGGCGCCGGCCGATGGTCAGTGGACCGATGTGTCCGCGGGCGCGCAACATACGTGTGGCATTCACGCCGGGGTCGCGACGTGCTGGGGATCGAACAAATACGGCGAGTCGGTCGCCGGTCGCGGCGGCGTGATCGAGACCCCGACGCCGGTGATGTTCTCGGCGGGCACGACTCCACCTGCGTTCGAACACATCGCGTCGGGCGGTGCGCATAGCTGCGCGCTCGGTGCGGGCCAGCTCTGGTGTTGGGGCGTCGACGACGAGGTCGGCGCCGGCGTGCCGATCCAGCTAGCGACGCAGATCCTGACGCCGGACTCGAGCGATTCGTGGACGGCGGTGTCGACCGGCTACGGTCATAGCTGTGCGCTGACCCAAGCGGGCACGATCCAGTGCTGGGGCGACGACGGGTCGGGGCAGTGCGGCCAACCCGCGACGAGCTCGATCCCGACGCCGACCAACGTCCCGCTGCCCGGGATGACGCCGATCTCGATCTTCGCCGGCAACGTCATCAGCTGCGTGATCGCGAGCGCCAGCCCCGGCGCGACGAGCGGTGCGCTGCTGTGCTGGGGCGCGAACAACAGTCGCATCGATGGCAGCAATAACGGCGAGTACGACACGCCGACCCCGGTCGGCAGCTTCGTCGATTGGACATCGGTCACGAGCCTCAGCACCGACGCGGCCTGTGGCACCCGCAGCGGCGGCAAGGTTTACTGCTGGGGCTTCGATCCGAGCTACAGCGGCGCGCTCGCCGACGGGCTGTGGAACGACTCCGTCGATCCGATGACGCCGAATCCAGTCGGGACCGGCGATGCCGTCGTTGGAAGCAGCATCGCCGATGGTCGCGCCGATGCGTTCGGCTGTCTGCACAGCGGCACGACCGCCTCGTGCTGGGGCTCGAACGCCGCCGGCGAGCTCGGCAACGGCGTCGCATCGGAAAGCAGCATCGCGGTCGAAGTCACCGCGCCGCGCGGTACGTGGCAACACGTCAGCGCTGGCGTCGAGCACGCGTGCGCGACCACCGACGACAACGCGCTGTGGTGCTGGGGCGGTGACGGCGATGGTCAGATCAGCGCCGGCATTGCACGCGGTGACAACCAGCCGTGCGTCGACGGTTCGCCATGCGACTACGACCGACCGACCGCAGCGCCGCCGCCGCTCGCGAGTGCCGACCAGATCGTCGCGGGCGCCGACTACAACTGCGTGCTCGCGAACGGCACGGTGTCGTGTTGGGGCGACGGCGTGTTCACCGCGCTGCCCGACTCCAACGACGGGCCAGTCATCAATACGTTGAGCGGAACGTGGATGCGGATCTCTGGCGGCATGTTCGGCACGTGTGCGTTCCCCGACGCGAGCTCGGCGCCGTCGTGCTGGGGGATGCCGCTCGGCGCGCGCGTGCAACAGCCGACCGCGTTCGACGATCCCAACGGTGCGATGACCGGCATCGGTTCGATGTCGTTCGGCGCCGCGTTTGCGTGCGGCTGGCGGCAGAGCACCAGCTCGCGCGTGTGTTGGGGCAGCGACGTCAGCAGTCAGCTCGGCACTATGCCGGCTGGCGACATCGCAGACCCGACCGAGCTCGAGGTCGGGGTGTACTCGGCGATCACGACCGGCCAGTACCACACGTGCGGGATCAACCTTTCGACGCAGGAAGTCGATTGTTGGGGCAGGGACGACAACGGTCAGTCCGGGCAGCTCGCTGGCGCCGACGTAGCACTGCCGACCGCGGTCGAGAACCTCCCGCCTGCGTGCACCGTGGTCGGCGGCTCGACCTATCACTCGTGTGCGATCTGCGGCGGCGCGCCGTGGTGTTGGGGCAACAATACGGGCAACCAGCTCGGCGGCGGGCCGGCGCTCGATCCATTTTCGAATCCGATCTTGACCGCGACGCAGGTCGTCGTGCCCGCCGGCTTGACGTTTACCGAGCTCGCGGTCGGTGACTTCGGCGGTTGCGCGATCGCGAGCGGGCGGCTGTTCTGCTGGGGCGACAGCCAGCACGGCGCGCTCGGCGTCGGCGGCAAAGCGCGCAACATTCCGACGCCGATCGGGACGACCGACTAGCCGCGCTGTTACGGTGCCGCCGCGTGCGGTCTCCGCTCCGACTCTGGCTCGCGGTCACAGCGATCGCCGCCGCGATCGCTCACACGCGGGATTACTGGTTCGGCGTGTTCAACCAGCCGACGTATTTTCTCGAGCCGCTGCGCCAGGCGCACCCAGAGCTCTACCGCCACGACTGGCTGGTCTCGAGTACGACGATGTACCACTCGGTGTTCGGCAAGCTCGCTGCGTGGCTGTTTCAGATCGACGACAGCGGCGTCTACAGCGTCGGGATCGCGCACTTCGTCGTGATGACCGCGGTCGTCGTCGCGCTGTTCGCGGTGATCTCCGCGGTGACCGAGCACCGAGCGCTCGCGGTGTTCGCGATCCTCGTCGGCTGGCTCGCGATCGGCGGCGAACGATCGATCGCCGGTTCGTACCTGTGGGGCGGCTATCTTCAACCGTCGCTGCTCGCGACGCTCGGCTGGATCGTCGCACTCGCCGCGTACGTGCGCGACAAGCCGCTCGCGACCGGCATCGCGCTCGCGATGGGAGGGCTGTTTCACGCGAACTTTCTGCTGCTCGGCATCGGCACGTTCACGCTCGCAGAGCTCGGGTCATCCCGAGGCGTCCGCGTGAAGCGGTTGATCATGCTGCTCGCGCCCCAGCTCGTAGCGCTGGCGCTGCTCGCGCCCGACATTCTAGCGTCGACTCACGATAGCGAGCCGGCGCTCGCGTTGTGGGTGCTGTCCCGGTTCCATGCGCCCGTCCACTACGATCCGTTCGCGATCAGCACCGAGCTCGTCGGGTTCGCGCGCTGGCCGGCACTCGGGCTCGTCGTCGCGCCGATCGCGGCAGCGTGGGCGCGGCGCGATGCGATCCGCCGACTCAACGCGCTCGCGGTGATCATCGCGACGATCTGTATCGCGACGTGCTTGGTCGCGCTGATCCCGCCGCTCGAGCGCGTGACGCGACTCTACGTCTGGCGGATGGCGCCGTTTGCGGCGCTCGCTGCGCAGATCGTCGCGGTATGTGCAGTGGTTGCGACGCTCGAAGATCCGGCGCGGTGGCGCGAGCTACCGCGGTGGCGGCTCGCGGTCGCGCTCGCGCTCGCCGGCTGGATCGCGTGGACCGAGGCAGTCCAGCACCTGTACCCCGGCGGCTGGGTGTTGTGCATCGCGCTCGGCATCATCGCCGCTGCGTTCGTGGTTCCGGTCCGCTGGCGCGCGGCGTTGCCCGCGGTCCTCGCGGTGAGCTGCCTCGGCGTCGCGCTCGGCGAGCAGGCGTCGGTCCTCGTAGCGCCGCACTTCGCGGAGTCGGGCGATCCGCCGGCGACCGAGCTGTTCGCGTGGGTGCGTGGCCATACGTCGGTCGACGCCGAGTTCCTCGTGCCGCCCGACTTCGGCACGTTCCGCTTGCTCGCGCGTCGCGCGATCTACGTCGACTTCAAGTCGCCGCCGCTCGTGCCCGACGAGCTCGTCGAATGGTATCGCCGCATCGGCCGGGTCGTCGCGGTCGAGCATCCGACCAACATCCCCGATGTCCGCGCGCGCTGGTCGAAGCTGACCGCGGCCGAGCGACTCGAGCGCGGTCGCAAGCTCGGCGTGCAGTACGTCGTGATGGATCGCGGCGCCGAACAGGCGACGCTCGCGATCGAGCCGGTGTTCCGCAACGCGGGGTTCGCCGTGTATCCGACCGGCGTTGCGTCGCGCTAGAGCTGCTTCAGCAGCGCGATCGTCGCGAGCAGCGCCTGGAACGCCTGCAGCCACTCGACGTGCTCGGGGTTACCGACGACCGTGACCCGCGCGCCGTCGGCTTGGATGTGCAGCGAGTCGGCGATCGGCTTCAGTCGAGCGTCAAGCGTCGCGAACAGCAGCCGCTTCTGTTCGAGCGCGGCGGCGAGACGCGTCGCATCGCCGGCTTGCTCGAGGGCGAGCTCGACCTCGATATGGAACGGCGGCATGATGTGAATCCACGCGATCGCGGTCATGACGTGACCGTCGAGCTTGACGCCGAGAACGCCGAGCACTTCTTTGACGTACGACGCGTTGGGCGGCAGGCGCGCGGCTGCCCACACCTCGCCGCCGGCGCGTGCGCGGGCGATCAGCGGTGCCAGCGCGGGGTCGGCGGTGGCTGGTTGCAGCTCGACCGCGAGCGAGCGCTGCATGACCGCCTCGTTCGCCATCATCAAGATGCCGCTGTCGCTTGCCGCGTACAGCATCGGTCCCGAGTTGTTCTTCGTGACGAGCACGTCGTAGCCCTCGATCGTTTCGTGGCGCACCGTGCTGCCGTTGTGGATCGCCACGTCGCCCAGACACGAGATCATCGCGGCCGGCTGAAACACGCCACGGGTCGCGAACGCGAAGTTGTCGTCGCCGTATGCGGCGACCGCTGCGTGGTCCGCAGGAATCTCACAACCACCGGTCGCGTTGCGCACCGAGTCTGGATGCGCGCGGACCTTCGCTTCTTTCTCGCGCTGGGTCGGCGACTGCGACGTATCGAAGTCCATGCCGCCGACCAACCACGCCCCCGACGGCAGCAAATCGACGACCGCTGCCGGACGTTGCCAGCGCACCGGATCGGGCATGCGCGAGTGCCAACATGCCGCGACCATCACGACCACAAGAAATCGCATCGCCCCGCTGCAGTGCAACGCGTGAACCAACGCGAACGCGCCGCGCGGAGCAACGCTCGCGGCGATCGTGCAACGCTTCGTTCACAGCGGGTGTGTTCATCCGCTCACGAGTCGATGTGGTGCGCTGTCGGCTACTTCGCGGTCAGCGCTTCGAGCAATTTGCGCCGGGTGATCGGCTTCGCGACGAGCGCTCGCACGCCGAGATCCTTCGCGCGCCGGCGGTGCTCCGGGTTCGCGCGCGACGTGATGATCACGATCG
>CAZDGY010000329.1:0-6920 GCA_964504685.1 uncultured Kofleriaceae bacterium
GCGCCTTCGCGCGTCGCGCCTTCGGGCGCTTGATGCTCGACGAGCCGCGCGATGCCGAAGTCGCCGAGCTTGACGATCTGGCCGATCGGTTCGCTCTCGAGCTCGAGCCCGTCGCGCACGAACATCACGTTCTCGGGTTTGACGTCGCGATGGACGATGCCGAGGCGATGCGGCTCGGCGAGCGCGCGGCACGTATCGGCGACGATCGACAGCGACAACCGCTCCGGCAATTTGCCGAGCCGGCGCAACGCAGCCGATACGCTGCCGCCGGCGACGAGCTCGAGCACGAGGTAGTGCAGGCCGCGATCCTCGTTGAGGTCCACGAAGTTCGCGATGAACGGACTGCCGACGCGAGCGAGAACGCGCGCTTCCTTGCGAAACCGGTGTAGCAGCTCGGCATCCGCGGCGATGTCGGGCTTCAGCAGCTTGATCGCGACGTCGGGGCCACCCGTCGTGTCGCTCGCCGCCCAGACGTCACCCATCGCGCCCGACCCGAGTTGGCGCGACAGCTCGAACCGGCCGAGCCGCAGGCCCATGCCCGGGCGCGAGCTGCGCGTGACCTCGTCGAGATCAGGCTGGGTGATCGCAGGCCGGCGCGCGACCTCGCCGATCTGGCCGGCGAGCTCGGTAGCGAGTCGGTTCGCGCTCGGACGCGCATCGGGTTCGGCGGCACACGCGCGCTTGATCGCCTCGCGCAGACCATCGCTCGCCTCGCGTCCTGCCGACGTCGCGAACAGCTCGGCGAGCGCGCCGATCGCGAACACATCGGCGGCCGCATCGGCGGGCGCACCGGCGGCGACTTCCGGCGCGATACAGCGCGCAGCCCACGCGTGACGCGTCGAGCGTGCGGCGAGCCCGGTCAGCTCGAACCGCGGACGATCGCCGGCGCCGACGTGGACCGACCATGGATGCAACGAGCCGTGCGCGAGCGAGATGTGATGAGCCGCCGCGACCGCGCCCGCGAGCGACGCCAAGATCGCGAGCGCGCGATCGAGGTCGCACCCCGGTTGATCGACGAGCTCGGCAAGCGGCGGCGCGCTGTCGCCTTCGAGCACGACGGTGGGCGGCGATGGTTCGAGTGCGAGCACGCCACGGACCGCGGGTCGATCTATCGCGGCGATCGCGCGCAGCCGGTCTTCGAGAGGTTTCCACCGTGGCGATTCAGGGCCAAAGGTCAGCTCGATCAGCTCGACCAGGCGATCGCCATCGCGGGCGAGCACCGCGGTGCCATCCGGACCGACACCGAGCTGGGCTAGCGGCGCGCGACCGTGCTGGGCCGGCGTCGCGAACAACGCAGGCATGGTCTGGTCGACCTGTCCCACGAGATAAGCATAGGCCATTGTCGCCGCGTGCACATGTAAGTGCAGGAATTCGCGCTCTAGCGGGCCGCAGCGAGCTCGACGTCGACGGTGGCGGTCCCGGCGTCGGTGTGCAGGACGACCTTGACCGGGCGAGCCTTGCCGCGCGTCGCGAGCCGATCCGCGAGCGCTTCCCGAGCGCGCTCGACGCGATCCGCGAGCAGAGTATCGCCAGGCGCGAGGGTCACGACGCCAGCGTCCTTTGCGGTCGCACCGGTCACCTCGACCGAGCGGACGTGGAACACCGGGCCCTGTGCGATCGAGTACGTCACGAACGCGCCGCCGGCGATGCCGAACGTGATCTGAGCTGGCCGAACCTTCGCGGCGAGGTAGCCGCGCGCCAGCAGCGCTGCTTCGAGTGTCGAGCGGTCGCGTTCGAGCTTGTCGGTATCGACTTCGTCGCCGACGTGGGTCGACAGCGTTGCGCGCAGGGCGACGACCGGCAGGCCATGGCCGTCGAGCGCGATGCTCTCGATCTCCTGCGCCTTCGCCGCGGCGGGGCCGGCAGACGCGTCGGTCACCGACAGCTGTCGCAAGACGCCCCACGCGCCGAGTCCGGCGACGGTGACGATGGCGAGAGCAGCGAGGCGCACCTCGACGGGAATTGCAACCGCGGGACCAGGGCTGTCCCGTCGAAGATCGGCGCCAACCCCGCGATCAATGGCTGGTTTGCCAGCGGTCCGACCGTGACCGCGCCATCACATGTGGCCTATCGGATACTTCGTTCGAAAGTGGACAGTCTTCAGTTAATCGGCGCGGTCGCGACGTTGCCGAAGCGATCGGTGACTTTCACCATCGCCGAGCTCGCATGGTCGGGGACGGTCACCGCGCCGTTCGCGTCGGTCGTGCCGGCGCTCGAGATCAGCGTGCTCCCACCGGCGTCGAGCAGCGCGACGGTCACCGCCTGGCTGCGCAACGGCACTGGATCGTTCGAGTTGAGCGTCATGTCCATCAGGCGCCAGCCCTTCGGCGCATGCCACGACACGTTGGTCTGCACGTTGCCCGCGACGCGCGCGCCGATCGCTTCGAGGCCACCGGCGACGACCGCAAACGGCTGGCTGTCGATCGACCAGCCCTTGCCATCGACGTGAAAGCGATAGTTGCCGAGCGGCAAGCCACCGCGATCGTCGAGCGTATCGACGCCGTCCTCCCCGAGCCACGGCACTGCTTGCCACTCGACCGTCCAGTAGTGCGTCTGCGGTCCCGACGTGCGTTGCAGCGGCGCCGGTGTGTAGGCGACCGCGAGCTCGGCGTCGTCGACGATCCGGCCGCTGTGCCGCGTCACCGCGGTGTAGGTGCCGGGCGTGGTCTCGAACTGCAACGTGACGTGTGGCGTCTGCGCCGACGGGTCATCGCCGATCCACACGAACGTCGCGATTCCGGACACCCGCGGAATCGTCGCCGCGGGCTGCGCTTGCGCGGGCGTGCCGGTGCGCATCCAGATTCCGGCCGGCACCGTCGCCGGGATCGTGCCGGCCATCGGCGCAGGGTCGTCGATCGCGAACGTGTCGGTCGTCGTCACGGTCGCGAGCTTCGTCGTACCGTCGACCGTGCCGTCTTGCCGCGTATCGCTCAGCGCGAGCGGCATCAGCGCGAGCAGCTTCTCGGCGACCATCTCGGCTTCGAGCGGGCCCCAGAACGAAACGCTCGGCTCGTAACCGCCGAGCAACCAATCCTCGGGCCGCAACATGTAACCGCCGTGGCCCTGGGCATAGCCGACGAGGATCGTGTGGTCGGCAGCGACCGGTGAGCCGGCGATCAGGTAGTCCTTGAGCAGTACGCTGAGCTCGCCCGGGATCGTGCCGATCACGTAATCGCCGACGCGTAGCGCCGAGATCGTGCTGCGCGTCGATTCGCACACCGGGTGAGTCTCGTCGACGCCGAAGTCGATGTTGAAGATCGGCCCGAGGATCGAGCCGGCGACGTCGAGTCGCAAGCACGAGCCGTACGGCAGGATCGTCTCGGTGCCAGGGATCGCGGCGGCCGGGAACATCGGCTCGCCGGTCTCGCATAGCGCGGCGCCGACCGGCGCGTCGTACTCGTCGATCGGCGAGATGATCGCGCCGGTGTCGTCGTAGACCTGGCCATCGGGAGTCTTGCCGAGGTCGAACGGCGCATACGCGAGCGCGCCGCCGCGAATCGTGAACGTCGTCGGATCGGGGCCGGTGTCGATCGAGCGCGATAGCATCGACAGGGGCAGCGACGTCACCATCGCGGTGCCCGCGCCTTCGTACGCCGCCATCATCGTCGTCACCGCGGCGCGACCGTGACCTTCTTCGACCGCCCACGGCAGGCACGGATCGCCGGCCGCGCCCGGTTTGACCGCGCAATCGATCGCGCCGTGGCCGACCGGCGAGACGTCGCCGCCCGCGCTTTGCAGCCGCATCACGACCATCTGCGAGCTGAACTGCTCCTCGAACGCGCGCTCGAGCGCACCCGGCGCATCGGTCGACGCGAGCGGGTTCGTCTCGTCCTCGAGCGTGCCGTGCATGCCGAAGATCGGGATCGCCGCGATCGGCGCGCCGCCGACCGTGTCGAGTCGGATCATGAAGAAGTGATCGTCTTTGCGATGGCCGCCGGGCAGGTTGTCGTTCTCGGCGCGTCGGTCGCGCGTGATCTGATCGGTCGGATCGAAGTTGTCGTCGTAGAAGAACCCGATCTGCGCCGGTTGCATCGCGGCGATCGCGTCTTGGGCCGCACCCACTGCGCCGGCGAGCATGCGATCGTAAACCAGCTGGCGAAACTCGCCGGAGCCGAGCTTGAGCGGGCCGTGGCCGGTGAATTGCGCCCACGCCGAGTGGCTGTGCGATGCCGACAGGATGACCTTGCCGGCGAACTGCGGTCCGAGCTTCTGCTCGAGATCGAACAGCATGCCCTCGTAGACGAACACCATGTCGATGTTGACGAGCACGACGGTCTCACCGCCCGCCGACAACGCGACCGCTTTCGCGCGCGGTGCCGCGAGCCGCCCGATCGACGGGTTGAACGTGCCGCTGATGTCGACCTTGCGCGCGTCGACGACGCCGGCCGCGCCGAGCAGGCCGGCGCGCGCCGTGTAGCCACCCAGTGCGGTGCCGACCGGAACATCGAGCACGCGCTCTGCCGCGCCCGCTTGCAGCGCACCGGCAGCGACCGCCGTGCCCGCGTTCGCGGTCGGCGTCATCGGCTGGTAGTTGCACAGCTCGGTGGTCACGGCTGGCATGCCATCGGGTGCGGGCGTCTTGTGACCACCGCATGCAGAGGCAAACGCGACGACGAACGCGAAACGAGCGGCACGCATGTCGCGTATGTAACACGGCCCTGTGCGAGGCCGGCGACGGAGTTCGGCTGTGACCGATGCCGCGAAACAATGCCCCATAGGGGGCTACGAGCCGGTCACGGGTGGTTCGGGTTGCGAATCCGCGGCTGCTCGACGACCGGCGATTTGGGTTCCAGGTTCTTTGGTTGGCGCTTCATCCCCCACGATATCATGGGGTCGGCGCTGGTCGATCGAGGCCGAGCAGTAGTGCGTCGCGCACAGCGTCGTAGCTCGCCGGCAGCTCGACCGGTGCGTTGCGGTACTTCGCGGCCGGCACCTCGGCGAGAGAGCCCGCGTGATAACCGACCTTGAAGTCGGTGAACTTGAGGCCGCTCGCGGTCGAGATCACGACGACGCGATGATCGCGGGTCACCTCGCCGCGCGCGGCGAGCTTTGCGAGCGCCGCGAGCGCGACGCCGGTGTGAGGGCACGTGAACAAGCCGCCGCGATCGGCGAGCGCAGAGGCATCAGCGAGCTCGGCTTCGCTCGCGACCTCGACGACGCCGTCGTACGCTTCGAGCGCGCGCACCGCCTTGCCGAAGCTCACCGGGTTGCCGATCTGGATCGCCGATGCGAGCGTCGGCTTCGCCACGACCTTCTCGAGCGGCGCCCAACGAGCGCGATAGCTCGCGTACAGAGGGCTCGCGTTCGCAGCTTGCGCGACGCAGATCCGCGGCCGGCGCGTGACCAGCCCGAGCTCGAGCAACATGTCGAAGCCGGCGCCGAGCGCCGACACGTTGCCGAGATTGCCGCCGGGAATCACGACCCAGTCCGGCACGTCCCAGCCGAGCTGTTGCGCGATTTCGATCGCGACCGTCTTCTGGCCTTCGATCCGCAACGAGTTCATCGAGTTCGCGAGGTAAACACCATCGCGATCCGCGAGCTGCTGGACGATCGCCATACAACCGTCGAAGTCGCTATCGATCGCGAGCACGAGCGCGCCCATCGCGAGTGGTTGCACGAGCTGCGCGGTCGACACCTTACCGCGCGGCAGGATCACGACCGCGCGTATTCCCGCGGCGGCGGCGTAGGCAGCGAGAGCGGCCGACGTATCGCCGGTCGATGCGCACGCGACCGCACGGATCGGCTTACCGCGCGCGATCATCTGGTTGACCATCGATACGAGCACGGTCATCCCGAGGTCTTTGAACGAGCCGGTGTGCGAAGTGCCGCACTGCTTGATGCGGACATCACCGAGCCCGAGCGCGCGCGCGTACGCCGGCACGCGCATCAAGTGCGTGCCGCCCTCGGCCATCGACACGATGTGCTCGCGCTCGAGCTGGGGCGCGATCCACTCGTGCTTGCCCCACACGCCCGAGCTGTACGGCTCCTCGACCGCGTGCCAGCGCTCGGCGAACAACTGCTTCCACGCATCGGCGGATCGCGTGCGCAGCGCGGCGAGATCATGCGCGACTTCGAGCAAGCCCGCGCACGTCGGACAGCGATAGATCACCTGGTCGAGCGGAAACGTGCCGGTGCAGCCGGAGGCGCAGCGGAAATGCGCAGAGAACGTGCTCACGGTTTCGGTTTGGCCTTGATGATGACCTGGTTGTCTTTGACGACGACCGAGAAGTCGACGCCCTTCGCTTTGTACTGCTCCATGATCCGCGGAGCTTGTGCGTTGATCGTCTTTAGCAGCTTGCCGTAACCGCCGGGCCCGACGTTCTCGCCGAGCATCTCCTTCGCCTTGACGTACTTCGAGTAGAGCGCGTTGACGTCGGCGTCGGTCATGCCGGGCGGCGGCTTGTTCGCCCCGGGTTGGGTCGCGGCGCGCGGTGCGGCTGGCCGCGGCGTCGCGGTCTGGATCGGCGTCGGCGCCGGGGCGGTTGGTGTCGGGCTCTGCGCGCGCGCGGACACCGGCGGCGCTGGCTTCGGCGTCGCGGTCACGATCGGGGCGGATGCTGCACGCGGTGCGGCGACCGGTGGCGCCGAGGGTGCGCGCGGTGCGGCAACCGGTGGCGCCGAGGGTGCGCGCGGTGCGGCGATCGGTGGCGCAGGCGGGGCGACGACCGGTGGAACGTTCGGCACCTTGGTCGGCGCGGCCGGCACTTTGGGGAACGGACCGGCCATCTGCTCGACTTGCAGCGGCTCGCGAGCGGCGGCTGCGCCGGGTGCGATCGGCACGGGCTTGGTCGCTTGCGATGGCATGCGCGCGGGTGTCGGGACGCCGGGCTTCGCGATCGTCGGGATTCCGCCGCTCGGGCGCGCGGGCGGCGGCACGGTCGGTCGTTTCACGGGCGCGGGCGGCGCGGGTGGCGCCGGCG
>CAZDGY010000330.1:0-6913 GCA_964504685.1 uncultured Kofleriaceae bacterium
GAAGAACCGAAGAACCGAACCGAAGAACCACCGAATTTTCGTGGGCGCTGCAGGGATTGAACCTGCGACTTGTTCCGTGTGAAGGAACCACTCTCCCGCTGAGTTAAGCGCCCGGAGGATTTCGTGTGTAGCAACGGCGGGGCCGAGGCGTCAAGGGCGTCCTGTGGTACGACGCAGGCATGCAGCGCAAAGTCGTGCGGACCGCCGAGGCGCCTGGCGCCATCGGCCCCTATTCGCAGGCGACGGTGGTGACCGGCGTCGACGTGAGGTGGGTGTTCACCAGCGGCCAGATCGGGCTCGATCCCGCGACCGGCGCGATGGTCGAGGGCGACGTCGCCGAGCAGACCCGGCAGGTGCTCGCCAACCTCGGCGCGGTGCTCGCCGCCTCGGGCGCGAGCTTCTCCGACATCGTCAAGACCACGATCTTTCTCGAGAGCATGGATGACTTCGCTGCGGTCAACGCGATCTACGGCGACAAGTTCCAGAACGATCCGCCCGCGCGCTCGACCGTGCAGGCCGCGCGACTCCCGCGCGATGCCAAGGTCGAGATCGATGCGATCGCCGTGATCGCCACGCACTGAAGGAGCTGCCCATGGCCCAATCGACGATCGAGTCGGTCCTCACCGAGACGCGCTCGTTCCCGCCGCCCGTCGCCTTCGCGGCGACTGCTCACGTATCGAGCATGGGCGCGTACGAAGAGCTCTATGCGCGCGCCGCCGAGGATCCCGAAGGGTTCTGGGCCGAGGTCGCGCACCACTTGCACTGGACCAAGCCATGGGACCACGTGCTCGACTGGAAGCTGCCCGATGCCAAGTGGTTCGTCGGTGGAGAGCTCAACGTCAGCGTCAATTGCGTCGATCGCCACGCCGCGTCGGCGCGCAAGAACAAGGCCGCGATCATCTTCGAAGGCGAGCCGGGAGACAGCCGGATCCTCACGTATGGCCAGCTGTATCGCGAGGTGTGCAAAGCGGCGAACGCGCTGACCGCGCTCGGCGTCAAGGCGGGAGACTTCGTCGCGATCTACATGGGCATGGTGCCGGAGGCGGCGATCGCGATGCTCGCGTGCACGCGGCTCGGCGCTCCGCACACGATCGTGTTTGGCGGGTTCTCAGCCGAGGCGCTCGGCGATCGGATCAAGGACTGCAAGGCGAAGTTCGTGCTGACCCAGGACGGTGGTTGGCGGCGCGGTCAGATCGTTCCGCTCAAAGACAACGTCGACAAAGCGATCGTCGGCAGCGCGGTCGAGAAGGTGGTCGTGCTCAAGCGCTGCGGCAATCTCGTGGAATGGTCGGACAAAGACGTGTGGTGGCACGACGTCGTCGACCTGGCGAAGCCGCACCACGAGCCGCGCAGCTTCGACAGCGAGCATCCGCTGTTTTCGCTCTACACGAGCGGCACGACCGGCAAGCCGAAGGGCATCTTGCACACGACCGGCGGCTACCTCAGCTACGTGACGTACACGTCGAAGCTCGTGTTCGATCTGCACGACACGGACATCTTCTGGTGCACCGCCGACATCGGGTGGGTGACCGGCCACAGCTACGTCGTCTATGGACCGCTCGCGAATGCCGCGACGGTATTGATGTACGAGGGGGCGCCGAATCATCCCGAGCCGGATCGGTTCTGGCGGATCATCGAGAAGTGGGGCGTCACGGTGTTCTACACGGCGCCGACCGCGATCCGCGCGTTCATGCGCTGGGGCGATGACTGGCCGGGCAAGCGCGATTTGTCGTCGCTGCGCCTGCTCGGCTCGGTCGGCGAGCCGATCAATCCCGAAGCGTGGATGTGGTACCGCAAACAGATCGGCGGCGATCGCTGCCCGATCGTCGACACGTGGTGGCAGACCGAGACCGGCGGAATCATGATCTCGCCGCTGCCCGGCGCCACCGCGACCAAGCCCGGCTCGGCGACTCGACCGTTGCCCGGCATCGCGGCCGACGTGATTCAGAAGGACGGCACGTCGTGCAAAGCGAACGAGGGCGGCTTTCTCGTGATCAAGCGACCGTGGCCCGGGATGCTGCGCACGATCTACGGCGATCATGAACGGTTCGCGAAGACGTATTTCGGCGAGGTCGAAGGCGTGTACTTCGCGGGCGACGGGGCGCGCAAAGACGAAGACGGCTACTTCTGGGTGATGGGTCGCGTCGATGACGTGATCAACGTCGCCGGCCATCGGTTATCGACGATGGAGATCGAGAGCGCGCTGGTCTCGCATCCGAAGGTCGCCGAAGCTGCGGTTGTCGGACGGCCCGACGACTTGAAGGGCCAGGCGATCGTGGCGTTCGTGACGCCGCGGCAGAACGTCGCCGCGGACGACGCCCTGGCGCAGGAGCTGCGCGAGCACGTGGTGGGGCAGATCGGCGCGCTCGCCCGGCCCGAAGAGATCCGGTTTGCCGAGGCGCTGCCGAAGACGCGGTCGGGAAAGATCATGCGGCGCCTGCTCCGCGAGGTCGCATCCGGATCGAAGAGCCGTGGCGATACGACCACGCTCGAAGACCAAGGTGTGCTCGAGCGCCTCGCTCAGTCTTTTGCGCAAGAAGAGTAGGCCGGATCGGAATTTCTCTCATCGACCGGCGGTACGGTGCGGGCATGAGAAAGCACTTAGCCATTGGTTTGTTCGCTCTCGCCGCCGGCGCGGGCGGCTGTAAGAAGAAGGCCCCGGAGACCGCAGCGGCCGACAAGGGCGCGGGCAGCGGCGAGGCTAAGGACATGGGGTCCGGATCCGCGACCGGCATGGCGGCGACGACCGGTTCGGGATCGGGCTCCGCGATGGCGGGCTCGGGATCGGCGATGGCTGGATCCGGCGCGGGCGCGGGCGCGGGCTCGGCGGAGCCGCCGATTGTGGTTCCGCCGTACACGCCGGCGGCGGACGTGCCGGATCCGATCAAAGCCGCGATCGCAGCGGCCGATCGAACCGACAAGGATCGCTCGCTCGACGCCGGTCGTAAGCCCGGCGAGGTGTTCGCGTTCTTCAAGATCGCGCCCGGTCAGAAGGTCGGCGAGCTGTTCGCAGGGCCGGGCGGGTCGACCGAGCTGATCGCGCGGATCGTCGGCGACAAGGGTCACGTGTGGGCCCAGAACAGCAAAGAAATGCTCGACGCGTTCGCGCGTAAGCCACTCGAGGCTCGGCTGCAGAAGCCGGTGATGCAGAACACGCAGCTCGTCGAGTCGGCGAACGAGGATCCGTTCCCGGCGGATGCGAAGGACCTCGACGCCGTCGTCTGCATCCTCAACTATCACGACTTCGTCAACGACAAGACCGATCGCGCGAAGCTGAACAAGGCGGTGTTCGCGCACCTCAAGAAGGGCGGGTTCTACGACATCGAGGACTCGAGCGCGCCCGACGGATCGGGCGTGAAAGACACCGACACACTGCACCGGATCGACGAAGCGGTCGTGAAGAAGGAAGTGCTCGCCGCCGGCTTCAAGCTCGACGCCGAGAGCGACGTGCTGCGCAACAAGGACGACAAGCGCGACTGGAACTCGTCGCCCAAAGCGGCCGGCGACAAGCGCGGCACGAGCGATCGGTTCGTGCTGCGGTTCCTCAAGAAGTAGCTACGGCGCGGCGGAGCCGGCGGTCTCGTGATCGAGCGCGGGATCGTCGACCGCGTCTTCGAGATCGTCGGGCAGCGCGGGCTTGGCGACCGGCGCTGGCGGTGGCGGCAACGCGACCGCGGCTGGCGGCGCCGCGACGGTGTGCTTCGCGGTCTTCGCGAGGTAGCTGCTGACCAGGCCGATCAGCTGCTCGTGCGCTTTGCGCGTGTAGGCCGCCGACAACGGCGCATCGCCATTCGTGACGATCGAGAACACGAGTGGGCGATCCGGATCGACATCGAGCACGCCGGACAGCGCGATCACGGTCGACAGCGTGCCCGTCTTGCCGTGCAGCTTGCCGCGGACTTCGGGCGTCTTGAATCGGCTGCGCAGCGTGCCGTCGTTGCCCGCGATCGACAGCGACGCCAGCCACGCGCGCGCTTGATCCGGATCGCTGCCGTCGGCGAACCCGCCGGCGCTGCGCACGACATCGACGAGCTCGTGCGCCGTGATCCGCGTGTGATACGACAGGCCCGAGCCGGTATCGATCGTCGCATCGGCCTTCGCGACGTGCGCGTGGCGCTCGAGCCAGCCGTACATCGCGTCGAGCGCGAGGTCCATCGACGGCGCTTGATGCCGCGACAGCGCCGCCGCGGTCATCACGACGCGATCGGCGAGCCAGTTGATGCTCCACTTGTTGACGTGCGCGACGATGTCCGAAAGCATCGCCGACTCGTGGCGACCGAGCTCGGTCGGTAACGCGCCACCTGTGGCGGCCCGCGCCACGAACTCGTCGAGCTCGGCGATCTTGACGTCGCCGGTGACCGTCATGCCGTAGGCACGCATCGCGGCGCGCAGCGCGTCCTCGGCGTCGGCGGTGCGCTCGGTCGTCGCGAGGTTGTAGGCCGTCTCTCCGCCGGCGCCGATCGTGCCGCCGATCTCGAGCGCGAGCTTGTGATCGGGTGTGGTCGTCGGCTTGTAGGTCAGATGCGGCTTGCCGCGTTGTGCGGCGGTCTTCGCGGTGACGGTCAGCGCAACGAGATCGAAGCCGGCCGGCGCCGACGCAGTCGCGAGCTGACCCGGAGCGCCGGCCTTGATCGCGATCGGCACGCTCGCGCGAAACACGCCGTCGCGGGTCGTGTCGCTGCCGATCACGACGTCGCCGTCGAGCGAGTGCACGCCGTGCTCGACGAGCTGCTTCGCGATGTCGTCGAGGTCAGCGGCGGTCAGCGTCGGATCCCAGCTGCCGAGCAAGTAGACATCGCCGTGCACCGCGCCGTCCTTGTCGGGCGTCGCGCCGAGCAGGCGAGTCGGATAGCGAAACGTCGGGCCGAGCAGCTCCAGCGCGGTCGCGGTCGAGATCATCTTGACGTTCGATGCGGGGTTAAGCGGATCGTCGGCGTTGACCGCGAACAGCGCCTCGCCGGTGCGCGCATCGGCGACGAACAGCCCGGTGACGCCGTAGCGCAACGGCCCGCGCAGCAGCTTCTCGATCTGCTTTGCGGTGTCCTCTTCCGGGGTCAGCGGCTCTTCGCGCCGGCCGACGACCTCACGCGCGGGACGCAACGCGCCGGCGACGCCGAACGCGACGCGAGCGTGTGCACCGTCATGGCTGAGCGCGCCGGGCACCGCAGCTTTGACCGCGGGTAGCTTCGACGCGCTGCGGGTCTTGCCGGCGCCAGGTGCGGCTGATGCGGTCGCGGCGAGCGCGGCGCATAGGCCGATCGCGAGCGCGCGGCGGCTCATCGCTTCCCTCGCAACGCGACGTAGGTCGCGCCTTCGCCGCCATCCGGGTTCGCGGCCGACGCAAACGCGTGGACGAGCCCGGACAACGGGCCGAGCAGCTCGGCGAGCACCGCTTCGCGCAACGGCGCGCCGACTTCCGAGTGCAAGCCCTTGCCGTGAACGACGAGCACGCAGCGCCGGCCGAGCCGATCGGCCTCGACCAGGAACGCGCGCAGCTCGACGAGCCCGCGATCGACCTTCGAGCCGTGCAGATCGAGCGTCGCTTCGGCGCGAACGCGGCCGGCGCGCAGCTCGGCTACCTGTGCGTGTGAAACGCCCGGCCCGCGCGCGGCGTAACGACCGCCATCGGCTTCGACCGCGAGCGGGCGTTCGGTCGGCACCTCGGGCGCGCGCGGACGTGGCGCCGGCGGGGCGATTGGCGGGGCGACCCGATCGCGCGCGGCGATCGGCTTGGCGTCGGCAACGGCGCTGAGGAACAGATCGCGATCCTCGGCGGAAACCGCCGGACGCTTGTTCCGCGCACCCGCGCGAGCCTTCATCCACTCATTGTGTACCTGGGAGTCGGACATGCGGCCAGATTTCTCTCGGGCAGGGGCCGTTGCTTTTGGCAACCCTGGATCGCTTGCGGCCCGCGTCACGGACGGGCACTTTTCGCGCGTGACGGCAAAAGCTCAACGGGTCGCGTACTTCTGCATGGAATACGGGCTCGATCCTTCGTTCGCGATCTATTCCGGCGGCCTCGGCATCCTCGCTGGCGACCACATGAAGTCGGTAGGCGACCTCCACGTCCCGGTGACCGGCATCGGCATCCTGTGGAACGAGGGCTACGTCCGCCAGCTGATTTCGGCCAAAGGCACGGTCAAGGACGAGTACCCGCTGACCTCTCGCGACGCGGTGCGGCGCGTCGACGTCAAGCTCGACGTCACGGTGCGCGGCAAGCGGGTGCCGCTGCGCGCGTGGAAGGTGGAGCGGTTCATCGCGTCCGACTTGTACCTGCTGGAGCCAGTTCGCCCGGCCGACCGCTGGATCACGCAGCGGCTATACGGCGGTGACGACAACGATCGGCTCGCGCAGGAGATCGTGCTCGGCGTCGGTGGCGTGCGGCTGCTCGAAGCGCTCGGCAAGCAGGTCGACGTGTTCCACTTCAACGAAGGCCACGCGGTGTTTGCCGGGCTCGAGCTGCTGCGCCAGGCGCGCTACGGCGGCAAGACGCTCATCGAGAAGATCGCCAAGCTGAAGAAGCACGTCGTGTTCACGACCCACACCCCGGTGCCGGCCGGCAACGAGACCCATGACCTCGCGCTGATGGAGCAGCTCGGCGCGAACGTCGGGTTCAGCGCGAAGGAGCTGGTCAAGATCGGCGGCGATCCGTTCTCGATGACGGTCGCCGGGTTGCGGCTCGCGCGGCTCGCGAATGGCGTGGCCGAGCTGCACGGCGAGACCGCGCGCAAGATGTGGAAGCGCGTGCGCGGCGCCGCGCCGATCATCGCGATCACGAACGGCGTGCACGCCCCGACCTGGCAGGACGCGCGGATCCGCGCGGCGCTCGTCGCCGAGAAGCCGCGCGCGCAGCAAGATCGCGAGCTGTGGGCGGCGCATACGGCGATGAAAGCCGAGCTGATCGCCGAGATCG
>CAZDGY010000331.1:0-6906 GCA_964504685.1 uncultured Kofleriaceae bacterium
TCGAGCGAGCGCCACTCCGGCACGTGGCGACGCCTGCTCGCCGCGCCGGTGCCGCGCTGGAAGGTGCTGTTCGGCAAGGTCGTCCCGTACTACCTGATCGGCTGCGTCCAGCTCGCGCTGATCTTTGGCTTGGGCGCCGGCGTGTTCGGCATGCAGGTCGCGGGGAGTGTGCTCGCGCTAGTCGTCCTGACGATGATGGTCGTCTTGTGCGCGACGAGCCTGGGCGTGTTGTGCGCATCGTTCGGTTGGACCGAGAAGCAGATCGGCAGCACCGTCCCGGTCATGTTGTTGGTCATGGGCCTACTCGGTGGCTGCATGTTTCCGCGCCTGCTGATGCCGTCGTTCATGCAGCAGCTCGGGCATTGCGTGCCGCACTCGTGGGCGCTCGACGGCTACTACGCGTTGCTCGTGCGGCAGGGCACCTCGTTCGTCGACATCGCGCCGTCGCTCGGCGCGCTCGCTGGATTTTCGGCGCTGTTCGCGGGGCTCGGCGTCTGGCGGTTTCGCTTCGAAACTTGAGCGCCGTCGATGGTACGGTCCGCGCATGAAGCGCGCCGGTCTCGTAGTCTTGGTCGCAGCGTGTGGCTCGAGTGGCGGAGAGCATCCACGCGGGCCGGTCGAGCATCCTACGGTGACGCCAGCCGTGGCGACCGCCGATCCGCTCGTCGCGCAGGCGAAGCCAGTGACCGACACCTATCACGGCGTCGCAGTGTCCGACTCGTATCGCTGGCTCGAGAGCGACGACGCCGCGGTTCACGCGTGGAGCGCAGCGCAGAACCAGCATGCGCGCGCGTATCTCGATCGTCTTCCCGACCTCGCGACCCTGCGCAAAGAGCTGCGAGACATCATCGGCGCGCCGATCGTCCGCTACGGCGAGCTGACGAGCTCGGGTGGCAAGATGTTCGCGCTGCGCAAACAGCCGACTCACGAGCAGGCCGAGCTCGTCGTGATGGCCGATCCGGCGGCGCCCGCGGATGCGCACCTGATCTTCGATCCTGCGGCCAGCGGTGGCGCGCAGCAGACGATCGATTGGGCGCGGCCGTCCCCCGACGGCAAGAAGGTCGCGATGTCGGTCTCGGTCGGTGGCAGCGAAGCCGGCGAGCTCCACGTCGTCGATCTCGACGGTAAGGACGTCGAGCCGGTGATCCCGAACATCCAACGCGGCACCGGCGGCGGCGACGTCGCGTGGACGCCTGACGGCAAAGGGCTCTACTACACGCGCTACCCATCGCCCGGCGAGAAGCCTGCGAACGAGCTCGATGGCTGGCTGACCGTATGGTTCCACCAGCTCGGCGCGCCGATCGCAAGCGATCATCAAGAGCTGTTCAAGGACTTGCCGCGGATCGCCGAGATCCAGCTCGCTTCGGATTCGCGTGGCCGGCTGATCGCCTCGGTCCAGAACGGCGACGGCGGAACGTTTCGGCACTACCTCCGCGACAAGTCGGGTTGGCGGCTACTCGACGACTGGAACGATCACATCGTCGCGGTCGAGTTTGGCGAGACCGACGAGCTATGGCTGGTGTCGCGTGCGAACGCGCTGCGCGGCAAGCTGTTGCGACTCGCCGCGAACGCCAAGACCGCGACCGACGCGAAGCTCGTCGTTCCCGAGGGCAAAGACGCGATCGTCACGGAGTTCACCGAGCACCACAACATCGTCGCCGCCGGCGGTCGCGTGTTCCTCAGCTACCAGGTCGGCGGTCCGAGCGAGCTGCGCGCGTTTACTCGCGACGGCAAGCCCGCAGCCGCACCGGCGGCACCGCCGATCAGCAGCGTCGGTGACACGACGGCGTGGAAGACCGGCGTCATCTACGGCGCGACGTCGTACACCACACCGCGCACGTTTCACTATTTCGATCCGGCGCACGGCACGTCGACCGACTTGCCGGCGCTGTCGCCGAAACCGCCGGTCGATCTTTCGGGCTTCGAGGTGTCGCGCGAGATGGCGACCTCGAAAGACGGCACTTCGATCCCGCTCAACATCGTGTGGCCGAAGGGCGCCCCGAGAGATGGCTCGACGCCGTGTCTGGTCACCGGCTACGGCGGTTTCGGTTACAACATCGAGCCGGCGTTCCTCGCCCGCTGGTCGCCGTTGTTGCATCGCGGCTTCTGCTTCGTCGAGGTCAACCTGCGCGGCGGTGGCGAGTTCGGCGAGGCATGGCACCAGGCCGGCGCGCTGACCAACAAGCAAAACGTGTTCGACGACTTCGCCGCGGCGGTCCAATTCGTGATCACGAACAAGTACTCGAGCGCGGCCAAGATCGCGATCGAAGGTGGTTCGAACGGCGGCCTGTTGATGGGCGCGTTGATCACCCAACATCCCGAGCTCGTGCACGCGGTGGTGTCGGAGGTCGGCATCTACGACATGCTCCGGGTCGAGCTATCGCCGAACGGCATCTACAACACGACCGAGTACGGCACGGTCGCCGACGCCGACCAGTTCAAGGCGCTGTACGCGTACTCGCCGTATCACCACGTCGCGAGCTCGAGCTATCCGGCGATCCTGATGACGACCGGCGCGAACGATCCGCGGGTGTCGCCGTGGCAGTCGCGCAAGATGGTCGCGGCGCTGCAAGCCGCCCAGACCGGTGGCGCGCCGATCTTGTTACGTACGAGCGACAAGGCCGGGCATGGCATGGGGTCATCGATGTCCGAGCAGATCGACCTGCTTGCCGACGTTCAGACGTTCATCCTCGCGCAGCTCAAGCCGTAAACATTCCGCGACCGCGCGTGGGCCAAATGCCGCGCCCGGTCGTAACATGGGCGGCGATGACGTCTCCACCTGGCTCCACTGGTCTGCCGTTCGTCGGCGAGGCGCTCGCGTTCCTCAGCGATCCGTTCGTGTTCACGATGCAGCGCACGAAGCGGCACGGCAACGTGTGGAAGACGAAGATCCTCGGCGACACGGTGGTCGTGTTCGCGGGCCCCAAGGCGTTCTCGTTCTTCATGGCGGAAGAGAACTTCACGCGCGAGAACGGCACTCCGAAGTTTCTCCAGGAGTTGCTTCACCCCGACGCCGTGCCGTTTCTCGAAGGCGACCGCCACAAGACCCGCAAGCGCCTGTTGTTGAGTGCGTTCAAACCCGAGGCACTCGCCAGCTACCTGCCCGGGATGTTCTCGATCATGCAGCGGTTCGTCGACGGCTGGTGCGCCGGTGTCGAGCAAGCGATCGCCGACGACCTCGGCCAGCTCGGCTTCGACATCGCCGACTACTTGTTCGCGGCGAGCGACCCGGCGCAGAGCAACAAGCAGGGCGCGCGTGACTTCGCGATCCTGAACCGCGGAGCGTTCTCGCCGCCGATCAACTTGCCGTTTACCGCGTACGGCAAGGCGATCAAGGCGCGCGACCGGCTGCGCGGCTACATCAAGCAACAGATCGCCGAGAAAGACGGCGCCGGTACCGCGCTCGGCGTGCTGAAGACGGCGCGCGGGCCGAACGGCGAGGCGCTGTCGACCGCCGAGCTCGAGATCGAGATGCTGCACTTCTTCTTTGCCGCGCACGGAGGGTTGACCGCAGCGCTCGCATGGATCCTCGTGACGCTCGGCGAACGGCCCGAGCTCGCCGCCAAGTTGCGCGAGGAGGCCGACCGCGTGCTCGGTGCGAGCTCGGGCGCGCGCGCTCCAACGATGGAGCAGATCGCCAAGCTCGACCTCGCGCGCTCGGTGTCACGCGAAGTCCTCCGCGCGTTCCCGATCGTGCCGACGACGTTCTTCGGGATCGCGAAGCGCGACCTCGAGGTCGATGGCTATTCGATCCGGGCCGGCTGGAAGGGCGTTGGCGCGCTGTGGGCCACGCTGCAAGACGGCTCGACGTTTCGCGATCCGAGCGAGCTGCGCGCCGATCGTCTCGGCGACGACGTCGTGCGCTCGTTGCCCGACAACGCGTACGTGCCGCAAGGCGGCGGCCCGCCGGACGGTCACCGCTGCGCCGGCGAGCAGATGATCAAGCTCGTGATGCCCGCGTTCGCCGCCTGGTTCCTCAAGAACTACGAGCTCGCCTGGCCGGCGCAGGATTCGAGCGCGGGCAAAGGTGGCGTCGGGCCACTGCCGAAGAGCGGCGTACGCGTGAAGATCACGAAGCGCGCTCCGGCGGCCTAGTCACCGTTGCGCAGGAACTTTCCGTCGAGGTAGAGGCTGCCCTCGCGGATCGCATAGTGCTCGACGCGCTCGGACGCATCGCAGCCGGCGCCCGACATTCGCGTGAGCACGATCTCGACGAGCTGCTCGTCGACCGTTACGCGCGCTTCGCACGGGCGGCCTGGGGAGACGAGCGGGATCCGATAGTCGACGAAACGCTTGCGATGGAGATACGAGCTGACGAAGAGCTCTGGCCCATCGACCCCGACGTGGCGATTCACTTGATCGATCACACCGTCGCAATCGAGATCCACCATGCCGAAGTCGTCGATGTGGTGCAGCTCGTTCACGCGCGGCGAATCGGGCAGCGGCCGGAAGTAGGAGCGCGGTGCCCTCGCTGCATGGTTACACGCAGGCGCGGCGACCTCGCGCGGTGACTCGACCTTGGGGGCGATCGCGCGAGTCGTCGATGCTTGCTCGCTTGTCGCCTTCGTCGGCTCGGGATCCCGCAGCGTGGCCACGAGCACCGCCGCGCCAGCGCAAACGACCACAGCGATCGCTACGCGACGATCGAACCGCCGAGCAAGAGCCTCGAACACGGGCAGATGATGCCACGCCGGCCCGCGACGCTCAACTTGCTCGCGCCCAAGTCGAGGCGGTGCGCGCTATCCGCAGAGCTAGCCGGGCGGCGCGTCCTAGATATCGCCGTAGGCGACGAGCTGCCACGGGCTCGCTGGCGAGCACGTACCGGCTTTCGGCACGATCTGGATCGAGACGGTGCGGCTGTCGTCAGCGCCGTTCGAGAACGTGCCGGTCTCGCCCCAGCTCAAGTCGCTCGATTCTGTGGTCCCGCTCACCATGATCGAGCCGGTCGCGGTCGTGCAATCGAGGACATCGCTACCGGTGTTGACGTAGACGAACAGGTCGTACTGCTCGCTCGCCGGCGAGGTCAGCTCGGTCAACAGCTCTTGCGGGACGCCGAACACGCCACTGTCGTTCTCGGTGACGCGCACGCTGTACCACGCGGCTTGGTAGCCGCTCGCCATCACCATGTCGCTGCCGGTGTCGCCGCTCACGCTACCGAGGCTCGTCGCAGCGGTGCAGGTCGCCGCGCTCGCGCACGTGTCCGAGGCTGGTGCGTCGATCATCGGGGTGAACGAATCGACCGCCCGCGGAGCATCGATCTTGTTGCCGGACGCGTCGGGCGGCAGGCCGGAGCCCGGGGGGCTCGCCTGCGCGCACGCGGCGACGAACAACGCGGCGAGACCGACAAGCCCGAGTTGACCGCTCACCACTCCGAACCTATCACGCAACGTCGCGTGGCCGCCGCGCGATTCTTAGGCGTCGAGAATCGCGACGAGCTCGTTCGCGGACATCCGCGTAACTCCGGCGGCTCCGGTGCGGCGGGCATCGAGAATGTAACCGGCCGAGCCGCGGGGAATCGCGAGGTCGTCGGCGAGCAACGCGACGAGGGTCGGGGCATCGGCGACCGGGATCGCGGCGGCAGTGCCATCATCGTTCGCGCCGGACAGCACGCGGCCGAGCCGAAGCACCGGATCTTCGTGGTCGCGACGCCGATACATCGTGATCGCGCCATCGCGCTCGCGGATGTACACGACGTTCGCGCGCGCCGCGGCGTGCACGCAGGCCAGATCCCACAGCGTCGGTCGCGCCTGGGTCGCGCCGTGCGCTGCGACGTCAGCGGCGGCGTGAGCGAGCGCGGCGCGAAACCCTCCGGCGTGAGCGAGCGCAGCGCGATCGGCGATCGGTACGCCGAGCCAACGCGTTCGGCGCTCGCCGAGATCGATCGAAAGAGCACACGTGAGCAGCGCGCGCCCGGCGACGTCGAAGCGTTGCGTCGCGGCCGCGGTTGCGAGCTCGACGTAACCGCTGCGTCCGGCGACGGCGACGACGAGCTGGCGCGCACCCGCGGCGTAGAGTGTCTCGATCGACAGCGCGGCGTCGGTCGCGACGGTCGTGACGTGGCGACAGTCGGCGTCGAACGCGACGACCGATAGTGCGTCGCGGTCAGCGGTGATCCGCAGCGCATCGCCAACCGGTAGGGCGACCTCGCTGCCGCGCGGCCAGCACGCGAGCGCTGGGACCGCCGGTGAATCGGTACCGACCAGCGGGAGATCGCCGAGCGCGCGATCGAGCACCGCCCGCGCGAACAGCTTTTGTTTGCGCGCCCGTGCGACGAGCTCACTGCGTGCAGCGGTCACGATCGCGGCGATCGCATCGGCTCGCAGCGGTGCGCGCGCGTCTGCGATCCGCCATGCGTGCAAGACGTCGCCATGGGCGAAGAACACGCGACGCGGCCACGCAGTCGCACGCCGCGCGATGTGGCTCGCGAGCCCGAGCAGCGTGAGCGCATCGCCGTCGCGAGTCGCTCGTCCGAGCGCGACGAGTGCATGGGCGATCGCGTGAGGAGCAGTGCGCTCGGCGACGCGCAACACGTGATCGGCGCGGCGCAATAGCTGAGCGGGCCGCTCGCGCAAATGCTCGACCGCGGCGACGACATCCCCGAGCGCGAGCTCGCGCTCGACCTGCGCGGCCCACGCGGCTGACTGCATCCGCCCGGCGACGATGCGCACGGTCGGCACGGTCTGCGCACGCTCGATCAGCGCCGGTCCGAAGCTCGCAGTCGACACGTCGGTCGAGCGCACCACCGCGAAGGCGAGCGCGGCGTTCGGCAACCGCTCGGCGAATTCGAACGGGTGCAAGCGCTCGCCGACGCGCTTCCACAGGCCGCGATGGCGCCGCACTTGCTCCGCGACGTGCTCCGGCGGCAAGCGCTCGAGAGCTTCGAGTACGGCGCGGCGCAGCCCTCGG
>CAZDGY010000332.1:0-6878 GCA_964504685.1 uncultured Kofleriaceae bacterium
CCGAGCAGAAGGTGCTCGTCGATCTCGGCCTCGCGCCGGATCCGGGAAAGACCGGCGCCGAGGTCAAGCAGCTCAAGGCCGAGATCGAGAAGGCGATCGCGAACTACGAGCGCGAGGTCGCCGACGGCAAGCGGATCCGCGCCGAGGCGCAGACGCTGCGCGATCGGATCGAGGAGCTGAAGTCGCAGGTCAAGGATCGCGAGGAGCAGGTCACCGCGCACGATCGCGTGGCCGACGAGCTCCGCGACGAGCTGCAGCAGCAGCGCAACGAGCTCACCCGCATGCGCGCGGAGATGGGCGAGATGTCGGAGAACATGGCGGCGCGCGAGCGCCAGGCGGCGCGCGCGGTCGACGACACGTCGAAGATCCGCGAGAGCATGGAGGACCTGAACCGCCAGCTCATGGACCTCTCCCGCACCAAGGACGAGGGCTGGAAGAAGCTCAACGACCAGCTCACCGAGATCGAGCACCTGCGGGAAGTGATCAACGAGCAAGAGCGAATGCTCGAGGAGCGCCGGGTCGGTCTGATCTCGCAAGAAGAGGTCATCAAGGAGCTGCGCGCCGACAAGGAAAAGACGCTCAAGCAAGTCGCGCAGCTCAAGGCCGAGCGCGATGAAGCGGCAACCACCGCGTCGCGGATGAGCGCGCAGATCGTCGCGATCGAAGAAGAGAACAAGCGGCTCGGGCGCTTGCTCGTCGAGAGCCAGACCGACGGCTCGCGCGCCGGCAGTAGCCAGGGCGATCACATGATGCGGCTGACCTCGGACATGAAAGATGTCCGCGTCGAGCTCAAGAAGCTCGAAGCCGATCGCGAGCGGTTGTCCGAGCAATATGATCTCGCCGAGCGTGATCGCGGCCGGCTCGAAGGCAAGCTCGCGCAGGTCGAGGTCGAGCTCCAAGAAGCAGTGCACGGCAAGCTCGCGGCCGAGAGCGCGCGCAACGTCGCGCAAGACGCGCTCGCGAAGGCCGAGGTTGCACGCCATCGCGCCGCCGAAGAAGCGCTCGCGTCGGCGAAAGCGCGCGATGCCGCATCGACCGGTGGCGACGACGCGAGGCGCGAGCTCGACAAGCTGCGCCGCAAGGTCGCGGACCTCGAGAAGACCCAGGCCGCACCGGCCGCGGCGGTCGCCGACCCGGCCGAAGCGCAACGCGAGCGCGAAGCGGCCGAGCGCAAGCTCGCCGATGCGATCGCGCGCGCCGAGCAAGCCGAGCGGTCGCAGAAGACGCTCGAAGCCGCGGTCGATGCGGCAAAGACTGACGCGCAGAAGGCGCGCGCCGAAGCAGCACGTGCTCGCGCGAACGCAGATGCCCAAGCCGAAGCCGTGATCGACGCCGCCGGCTCGACCGTGTCGGTCAGCGAGCTCGCGAAGCGCGCGAAGGACGTCTACGACGCGATCAACGACATCCTGTCGGAGATTCGCAACAACGTGGTGCTCGTCCAGGGCGAGCTGCCGAACCTCAAGTCTGACGATCAAGAGACGATCCAAGCGGTTGGCGACGCGATCGAGTCGCTCGTCGATCACGCCGAGACCGCCAAGGGCGCGCTGCGCGGGCTGCGCGAGCTCGCGGAAACGAAATGACGTTATGACCATCGAACACAAGCGCAGCAGCAAGAGCGAGATCGAGGATCTGATCAAAGCGAGGTACTCGCTGATCTGGATCAGCTCGCCCGAGGAGCAACGGGTCGAGGAATCGCTGCGCAAGCTGTGTGTCGAGCGCGAGATGCGGCTCGAAGTGTGGTCGATCACCGAGGGATTCAAGACGATCGCGAACGGGCAGGGCACCCGCGACGTCAAGGATCCGATGAAAGCGCTCGATCACGTGCTGCGCAGCGAAGGCCGCGCGCTGTTCGTGCTCCGCGACTTCCATCCGTTCCTCAAGGAGCCCGCGGTCGTTCGCCGCCTGCGCGACGCAGCGACCGAGCTGCGCAAGACCAAGAAGAGCTTGCTCGTGCTGTCGCCGGTCACGAAGATTCCGCCCGAGCTCGAGAAGAGCATCTCGGCGGTGCTCGACTGGGAGCTGCCCAACCGCTCCGAGATCGAGCAAGCGGCGCGCAAGGTGCTGCCGAACCTGCCGGCGGCCACCCAGCAGATGATCGAGAGCGATCCGACGTTCATGGAGCACGTGGTCGAAGGCGCGCTCGGGCTGACGCTGGTCGAAGCCGAGAACGTGTTCGCGAAGAGCGCGGTGCGCACGCACACGTTCGATCTCGAGACGATCCTCGAAGAGAAGAAGCAGATCATTCGCAAGAGCGGCTTGCTCGAGTACTACGAGCACCGCGAAGAGTTCTCCGACGTCGGCGGCATGGAGATCCTCAAGGACTGGCTGGTCAAGCGGCGCAGCGCATTCGGCTCGCGCGCGAAGGACTTCGGCTTGCCGCTGCCGAAGGGCATCTTGTTGATCGGCGTGCCCGGCACCGGCAAGTCGCTGACCGCGAAGGCAGTCGGCGCGCTGTGGCAGATGCCGCTGTTGCGCCTCGATGTCGGCAAGATCTTCGGCGGCCTGGTCGGCAGCTCCGAAGAGAACATGCGCTCGGTGATCAAGACCGCCGAGGCGATCGCGCCGGCGATCCTGTGGATCGACGAGCTCGAGAAGGGCTTCTCCGGCACGCAATCGTCGGGATCCACCGACGGTGGCACGACCTCGCGCGTGTTCGCGTCGTTCATCACGTGGCTGCAAGAAAAGACCACGCCGGTGTTCGTGATCGCGACCGCGAACAATGTCCACCAGCTGCCGCCCGAGCTGCTGCGCAAAGGTCGGTTCGACGAGATCTTCTTCTGCGATCTGCCGGATCGCGAGGATCGCCGCCAGATCCTCGACATTCACCTGCGCAAGAAGAAGCGCGACCCGGGTCAGTTCGACATGGACAAGCTGATCGATGCCACCGTCGATTACTCCGGCGCCGAGCTCGAGCAAGCGGTGATCGCCGCGCTCTACGACGCGTTCGACACCGGCAACGATCTCACGACCGAGGCGCTTGCGAAGACGTGTGGCGAGATCGTGCCGCTCGCGATCACGATGCGCGAGATGATCGAGCAGATGCGTGAATGGGCTCGCACCCGCGCTCGCATGGCCTCGTCTCGAGGTAGTAAGGCGGGCAAGAAAGAGGGCTGGATGGCGCGTTACGGCGCACCGACCGCGAACCTCGGCGACAAGGGCCCCGAGCCGTCCGACGACGATCGCAAGCTCGAGCTCTAGCTGCTTGCGATTCGCGCTGCTCGTTCTCGTTCTCGGCGCGTGCTCGTCGCCGTCGCCGCCCCCGGCGGCACCACCGACGCCACCGCGAGTTGCCAGCGCCGAGGCTGCGATCCCCGATGCCGGCGAATCGGATGCGGCGCGCGACGTCCGGATCAAGACGCGATTCGGCCAGCGCTGCCGGTTCGAACGCGCCTGCGGAGCGCTGTGGGGAATCGACTGCAACTCGGCAGCCGATGGTCCGTACTTCTACGCAAAGCCGGCGGATCTCGAAACGGTGTCGACGTGCGGCGGCGCCTGCATGGGCGGTCAGTGCACGAACTGCCCACCGCGCGAGTGGACCTGCCCGAAGTACTGATCCCCGCTAGACGGTGGGCCAGCCGCGCCCACCGTGCGCCGGCGCTCGGAGAATAGCCACCGTTAGTGGCGGTCGTGGTCGTGATCGTTGTCGTGGTCGTGGTCGTGGTCGTGATGGTCATCGTCGTGATGAACCACGCGTACGTCGACGCCGCGATCGTCGTGGCGGTGGTGCCAGAAGCATCCTGAAGCAAACGCGATGAGAGTGACCAAGCCTGCGATTCGATACGAGCGCATACACACCTCTTTTCTCGGTGGTAATGCACGAGCGGTGCCGTCGCGGAGCGGCAGCGGCCGGTCGACGCGATCTGGTGCGTGAGCCTCCAGAGCATTTCGCGGATGCGATGGAGTAACGGCTCGATCGCGGCGGCCGGTCGATCGCAGACGTCGGTCGATCAATTCGGCGGCGGTCTCTTGCCGGCGTCGGTGCAATCGGCGCTCGGCGCGGCGCGAGCGGACATCGGCATCGGCATCGGCAGCGGTAGCGGCACCGGAAGCATCGGCGATGACCACATGGACCTCTGAGCTTCGCGAAGCTACCCTCAATAGGATGAAGGCGGTGATCGTCGTGTTGGTGTGGTTGGGATGCTCGTCCAGCACCGGCGTGTCCGACACTGAAGCGGCGCATCGACTGGTTGTCGCGATTCAGGGCATCACGGACCTGGCTTGCGGTGATTGCACCCGATGCGATGGCGATCGATGCCACGAGTGTTTGCTCCAGATCAACGTACGACTCGGGGACGCGATGAAGGAAGCCGTCGGACCGCTAGGTCACGGCCGGGGGCTCGACGACGTCGTGTCGTTCGACGAGCTCGCGCTTCCCGCTGACGCTAAGGCGGCGATCGCGACGAGCCGCGCGAAGCTCGACGTTTGCTACAAAGCCATAGAGACGCGCCACCAAACGCCAGCGGCGCCGGCGCAGCCGTAGCCTCGACGGCGTGGGGAAGTCTCAAGTCGTGGGCCGGGGAGCCTCGCGCCAGAAACTGCGTATACTGGAGCAGCGTAAATGTCGCATTTCACGAAGTGCGCTCTCAAAATGACGAACCTGGCGGCGCTCAAGAAGGCGCTCGCTGACCTGCAGCTCAAGTTCACCGAGGCCGAGCAAGGCCAGACCGTGAGCGTGCGCGGGTATCGCGGCGACAAGCTGCAGGCGACGATGTGCATCGACATGGGTCGATACGACATCGGCGTCGTCGATAACCAGGACGGCACCTACGACATCGTCGCCGACTGGTGGGGGGTCGAAACCACCAAGGGTGTGTCCGAAGCCGAGTTCAAGGACACGCTGTCGCAGAAGTACCAGTACCACAACGTCAAACAGGCCTGCGAAGAGAAGGGCTACGCGGTCGAAGAAGAAGTCAACGAAGAGGACGGCTCGATCCGGCTCGTCGTTAGAAAGTGGGTCAGCGAATGAGGAAGCAAGACATCGAGATCGTCATCAACGCGAAGGGCGAAGTGACGTTCGAGGTCAAAGGCGTCAAAGGCGGCAGCTGCCTCGGCGAGACCAAGTTCCTCGAGCAGGCGCTGGGCGGCGATGCCGCGGTCGTCGACCAGCAGAAGACCTCGGAATACTACGAACAATCAGAGGGTTACGTGTCGACGTGGCAGGGTGGTGGGTCGGGGGAATCTGGCGACGGTACCTAGCGTAAGATCCTGAACCAAGTGGCGGATTCCGAACAACCGCAGCCCGGCGACCCACCCGGCTCCGATCTCACCGACGAGCTCGCGAAGAAGTACGACCCCGAGCGGCTGCTGCGCATCATCTCGAAGCGCGCGGGCAAGGGCGAGTCGCTCGATCACGCGGTGCGGTCGCGCTACGAGAAGCGGTTCGGCGTCGACCTCTCGCACGTCCGGATCTACACCGGCGAGTTCGCCGAAGAGTTCAACAAGCAGCGCAACGCGTACGCCGTGACGGTCGGCGGTACCGGCATGATCTTGATGGGCAACTCGCCCGACAAGTCGATGGCGAGCGCGTCCGGCCAAGCGCTGCTCGGCCACGAGCTCACCCACGTCGCGCAGCAGGCGCGCGGGCTGCATCGCAAAGCAACCGGCGCCGGCGCGATGCCGTTCGCAGAGGAGCACGAAGCCGAAGCCGAGGCGGTCGAAGCGGACATTCTCGCTGAAGAGCAGGGCAGTGCGAGTGCGGACACCAAGGCTGCGATCGACGCGGGCTCGGCGCGGGTGGCCGCGGACCAGAATCATCGCGACATGATCGAGAAGCTCAAGGCGCGCGCGATGGAGCTAATCGGCGAGACCTTGCGCAATCAGATGATGCGCAACGGCGTGTTGCGGCGCGCGTAACGCGCTACGATCGCTATCGTGAGTGAGACGAGCGCAGACGCCGGTGTCGTGCAGTCGCGAGTCCAGCTCGAGCGCCTGGTCGCGGAGAACGAGCTCGCCGGCCGCACGGTCGCGGGATTCGCGGCGCAGTCGGTCGGCCTGCGCTCGGTCGATCTCGACGGCGTGACGCTCGATCGGCTCGACCTGCGAGGCGCCGATGCCGACGATTCGCGACTCGAGCGCGCCGAGCTCAAGATGAGCGACCTGCGCATGTCGCAGTGGAAGGGCGCGCTGTGGAATCGCGTGCGCGCGAAGGACTGCGATCTGACCGAGCTCGACTTCTCGGGCGCGCAGCTGCTGCGCTGCGAGCTGGGGCCGGTTCGGATGGCCCGCGTCCGGTTCCATCGCGCGCGGATCCAGGACACGACGTTCAAAGAGAGCGAGCTGTACTCGGCGGACTTCGCCGGCGCGGTGTTGATCAAGGTCGTGTTCGACGGCTACGAACAGGCGACCGTGTCGCTGTCGCGCACCGACTGGACCGGCGCGGCCCTGTTCGAGGTCGACTTCAAGCGCGCGAATATGTACGGCGCGGTGCTGCGCGGCGCCTCGTTCGTGAAGTGCGATCTGCGCGGCGTCAACTTGTGCACCGCCGACCTCACTGGCGTCCGGTTCGTCGGTTGTCAGACCAACGGCATCGACCTCGACGGCGCGACGCTCTAGAGATACCCTTTACGTATGCCTTCTCGGCCCGACCTTCGCGACATCGCCAGCAACGTGCGCGACGCGTTTGCCGAGATGGATCGCGACGCGCTGCTCGAGATCCTGACGTTCGTCGTCAAGGAGTACGTCGTCGAAGGGCCGCCGCCGATGCTCGTGCACCAGGCGGAGACGCTCACCGATCTCCAAGGCCAGACGTTCGCTCAGGTGATCAGCGCGCTGCAGACTCGGTTCGATTTTCCCGAGCTCGCGATGTTCACGGTCGACGGCGATACGGTCAGCGTGCGCGTCGGCGGTGTGATGCAGCCGCTCGTCGCGGGGCGCCAGCC
>CAZDGY010000333.1:0-6877 GCA_964504685.1 uncultured Kofleriaceae bacterium
TCTTTCGAGAAGGGGTCGGCGATCTCGTCGACCGGTTCGCTGATCGCGTTCTCCGGCAAGAAGACGGGCCGCAGCCCGACGGACAAGCGCGTCGTCGACGAGCCCGAGGTTCGCGACGACGTGTGGTGGGGCAACGTCAACATCAAGCTCGACCCGCAGAGCTTCACGATCAACCGCGAGCGCGCGATCGACTACCTCAACACGCGCGAGCGCCTGTACGTCATCGACGGCTTCGCCGGCTGGGACCCGAAGTTCCAGAAGAAGATCCGCATCGTGACGTCGCGCGCGTACCACGCGCTGTTCATGCACAACATGCTGATCCGCCCGACGAAGGCGCAGCTCGCCGAGTTCGGCGATCCCGACTACGTGATCTTCAACGCCGGCGGCTTCCCCGCGAACCGCCACACGGCCGGCATGACGTCGTCGACGTCGATCGACCTGTCGTTCGCGCGCCGCGAGTTCGTGATCCTCGGCATCGACTACGCCGGCGAGATGAAGAAGGGCGTGTTCACGATCATGAACTACCTGATGCCGAAGAAGGGCGTGCTGTCGATGCACTGCTCGGCAACTCAGGCGCGCGATGGCAGCGACACGTCGGTCTTGTTCGGCCTGTCGGGCACCGGCAAGACGACGCTGTCGGCGGATCCGAAGCGCCTGCTGATCGGCGACGACGAGCACTGCTGGAGCGACGAGGGCGTGTTCAACATCGAGGGCGGCTGCTACGCGAAGGTGATCAAGCTGTCGAAAGAGCAGGAGCCCGAGATCTGGAACGCGCTCGCGTTCGGTGCGGTGCTCGAGAACGTCGTGTACGAGCCATTCCATCGCGTCGTCGACTACAACGACACGTCGATCACCGAGAACACCCGCGGTAGCTACGTGCTCGACACGATCCCGAACGCGAAGCTGCCCGCGGTCGGTGGCCATCCGAAGAACGTGATCTTCCTGACCGCCGATGCGTTCGGTGTGTTGCCGCCGGTCTCGAAGCTCACCGCAGGGCAGGCGATGTATCACTACATCTCGGGCTACACCGCGAAGGTCGCCGGTACCGAGGTCGGCGTGAAGGATCCCGAGCCGACGTTCTCGCCGTGCTTCGGCGGGCCATTCCTCGTCTGGCATCCGACGAAGTACGCCGAGATGCTCGCCGAGAAGTTGAAGAAGCACGGCGCGACGACGTGGCTAGTCAACACCGGCTGGTCGGGCGGCGCGTATGGCGTCGGCTCGCGGATCAAGCTCAAGTACACCCGTGCGATCGTCGACGCGATCCACTCCGGCGCGCTCGCGTCGGCGCCGACCGTCGAGGATCCGGTGTTCGGGTTCCAAGTCCCGACCACGTGCCCCGAGGTGCCGTCGGAGATCCTCGTGCCGCGCAACACGTGGGCCGACAAGGCCGCGTACGACGAGAAGGCGAAGAAGGTCGCGGCGCTGTTCCGCGAGAACTTCAAGAAGTACGAGGCGCAAGCCTCGGCCGAAGTTCGCGCCGGCGGCCCGAAGGGTTAGCGCGACCGCGCCATGTTCGGCGCGTTACCTGCGGTCGCGGTCGGCTTCGCGTTCATCCTCGTTCGAGCGCATGCGCGAGCGCGCGCGATTCGGCTGTCGCTCGATATCGTGCGGCGGACGTGCGACATCCTCGAGCGGCCGATGCGCTATCGCATCGCGTGGCCAAGCGACGACGACCTCGTGCGGCCGCTGCGCACGGCTGCGGCGTGCGAGATCCTGACGAGCAACGGCTTTGTCCATCTCGGCGATCTCGTTGGCGTGCCGGAAGGCGGTCCGGCGTGGAGCGTCGCGCGGATCTATGTCGACTCGGCGGGCACGACGATCGCGTCGGTTGTCAGGTCGGCGGTCTTTCACGGACCGACGCAGTTGGCGCTGGTGTCGTACGCGAGCGATGCAGCGTTTCGCACGTCGCGGGTCGCCTCGTGGCTTGCGGCGCCGCCGAGTTGGCATCGCCAGAGCCTCGACGCGCTCACTGCCACGCCGCAGGCGATCCAGCGCCATCGCGCGTTCTGCGGCGAAGCCGAGTTGATCGCGATCACGACCGCCGAAGCGATGCGCGAGCGGCTCGAGCTCGAGCACGAGGTCTCGATGCGCTGGCGGAACGCACAATCACCCGACGAGCTGTTGCTGGCAGACGTCCGCAGCTTGCTCGGTGCGCGGTTCGATCGCGATGGTCATCGATTGATCCGGCGGTTGCGCGCCAACGTCCCGCGGGCGACCGTCGTTTAACGCGTTCTTATTCAGCGAACGGGTGCACGAGGCGCGAGAGCTGCGACGCTAACAGCGTGAGAGCGATCGCGATCGTCAGCGTGCTCACGGCTTGTGGCGGCGCGCGACCCGCGTCGGTTGCGAACGAAGCGACTCGCGATCCGCAGCACTGCGCGCACGGCACCGCCGAGCTGACGAGCCTGGCCGGCCAGCGCCGCACCGCGATCGCGAAGAGCTCGATCGATCAGCGCGCTCGCGAGGTCGCGCAGTCGCTCGCCGGTGACGACACGTGTCGCGACGCGGTCGCGGCGTTTGCGAGCCAGATCGCGCAGCGCAAGCACGCTGCGTGGGCCGCTGCGAAGAAAGCGAGCGACTTTGCCGCCGCCGACGACAGCTATCGGCTCGAGCTGATGGCGCAACCCGATGCGCCGACCGCTGCACGCGACGAGCTCTACCTCGCCGATATGTGGTACGCGCGCGCCGAAGCCGAGCAAGGAGACGCGGCGGTCACGAGCTATCGCACCGCAGCGATCGTGTTCGACTCGGTGGTCGCGCGGGGCAAGCTCGCTGCTGCCGATCTGACCGAGGCAGCCTACGCTGCAGTGCTCGCGCGCAAAGCGATATGGGAGGCCGATCCCGAGCACGACGCACGCGCCGATGACTCGAATCTGCGCTTCGCGGTCGCGGTGCCGTTGCCCGAGCATGCCGCGGACTTGGTCGCGGCGTTCCACGCCTATGCCGGCACGCTGCGCGGCGAATCGTCGCCCGAGCTCGTCGCCATGACGTATCTCGAGGCGGTGCTCGAGCTGCGATTTCACCACGTCGACGACGCGATCGACAAGCTGCGCTCGCTCGTGTCGGAGCAGCCGGATACCGACGTGGCGGCGAACGCGGCGCTGTTGCTGTTCGACGCGTTCACCCGCGCGGAGCGGTTCGACGATCGTGCGGCACTCGCTGCCGAGCTCGCGCCGAAGCGCAGCTGGCTCGATGCGAACCCGGAGCTCGAGACGGTCGTCGACGCGATCGTGGGCAGGCGCTAACGGACGTTTTCGTACAGTACGTGTGCGCCCCTCGCACGCGGTACGCCGTTGCGAATCGGCCGGTTAGCGGCGGAATGCTGCTTGCAATCTCGAGGGGCATGTTCGCCCTCATGATCGTCGGATGCGTACTCGCCATTGGTGGGACCGCGGCGCTGTGGTGGCCAACGGCCGAGGCTCCCCCACTGGAAGACCGGCTTCACGATCTCCGTCGCCTCGTCAAGGAAGCAGGGCTCGCCCGTGAGGTCAAGGTCGAGCACTCCGGCCGTCTCGCGTTTCGTCAGCGCCGCCGGCTCGCGCGCGGCAGCGAGTCGCCGTTTCCAGCCGAGCCGGCTGTGCACGTCTCGCCGGCCGCCCCGAGCGAAGCGGAGCTCGCGGGCGAGGTCGACACGACGTACGAGCTCGACAAGCTGATCGGTCAGCTGCCAGAGCGTTGAAATCCGGCCACGTCGGCGAACGGCGGGCTAGACTCGGCCGATGTCACGCCGGATCGCGTTCGCGCTCGCGCTCACTGCCTGCGGCTCGCACGGCAGCGGGGTCGGCGACGATGCGCCGGCGGTCGGCAGCGATGCGCTGACATTAGTCGACGCGCCGCCGCTCGGCGGCCCGTGCGGCATGCGCACCGGCATGCGCGGCAAGACCGCGCGCACCGTCACCGCGGCGGGTCTCGATCGCACCTACACCGTCTACTTACCGGCGTCGGTCGATCCGTCGACACCGATCCCGTTCGTCGCGGTGTTCCACGGCTACACGATGTCGGGCGCCGAGATGTTCGACATCACGCAATACTCCGAGCTCGCCGACAGCGAGCACATCGCGGTGGTGTTCCCCGACGGCCAAGGCGGCCCCGATTCGCTCGGCGCCCCGTGGAACGTCGGTGCGAACGTGTGCCCCGACTCGCTCGGCACGCCGCCCGATGCAACCGGCGATGACTTCGCATTTCTCGACGCGATGAAAGCCGATGTGTGGCAGGACCAGTGCCTCGACACCGATCACGAGTTCGTCACCGGGTTCTCGATGGGTGGCTACTTCTCGCATCAGACCGGCTGTATGCGCGACGACATTCGCTCGGTCGCTCCGCACTCCGGTGGCACGCACGATCTATCGGCGTGTCCGACCGGCCACAAGCCGATCATCATCTTTCACGGCACCGCCGATCCGGTCGTGCCGGATGGTTGCGACGATCCGGGAGGGAACACCCCAGCGGGCTACACCGCGTCCGCGACGATGTGGGCGCAGAAGAACGGTTGCGGCACGACGACGACGGCGATGCCAGTCGCGATGGGCAGCTGCGCTTACTACGATGGCTGTCCGGCCGACGGACAGGTCGCGCTGTGCACGTTGACCAACATGGGCCATTGCTGGGCCGGCGGTCCAGCGAGCGCCGGCGTCTACGCGTGCCCCGGCTTCGCGAGCGCGACCCAGCTCGAGTGGACGTTCTGGAAGACGTATGCCTGGTAGGCTTATTTGCTCTTCGCGACGTCACCGGCGTCGACCAGCAACAGCTTGCCGGGCACCAAGAACTGCTTCGCGACGCGCTGCACATCGGCGGTCGTGACCGCGTTGATCTTCGCGCGCAGCTGCGCCGTGTACTCCAGCGTCCGGCCGCGGAACGTCTGACGCGCGAGCAGGCTCGTCACCGCGTCGTCGTCCGACAGGTACGTGTCGAGCTCCTTGCTCCACGCGGTCTTCACACGTTGTAGCTCTTTGTCGTCGACGCCGTTCGCGATGTTCTGGATCTCGTCGAGCAGCGACGCCTTGGCCTTCGCCAGGTTCTGCGGCGCGACGATCGCGAACCCGCCGAACCAGCCGAAGTCGTCGAACGCACTCGCCGAGACCTCACAGCCGACGCCATACGACAGGCCCTCGTGCTCGCGCAGCCGCATCCACATCCGCGAGCCGGCATCGCCGCCTAAGATGCGCGACATCATCTCGAGCGGCGCGTAGTCCGGGCTGGTGTCGCGCATCGCAAACGCTTCGCCGAACGCGACCGCGGTTTGCTCCTTGTCCTTGATGTCGATCGACTTCTGACCACCGGGCACATCCCAGTTCTTGTTCACGAGCCGGGCGTACGGCTTCTTGGTGGTCCATCCGCTCAGCATCGCATCGAACGCGGCGGTGACGTCGGCGGGCACGAAGTCGCCGACCACCGCGAGCTCGCCGTGCTCGCCGGAAGCGAAGTCGCGATAGAACTGGCGAATGTCGCCGGCGGTGACGCGCTTGATGTCCGCGATCGATTCCGCCGGCGTCGCGACGTAGCGCGGATCGCTCTTCGGCCACTTGTTCGCGAGCTGTTCGAGCGTGATCCCGGCGATCGCGTTCGGATCTTTGAGCTCGCGTTCGAGCCCGGCGAGGCGCTCCTCGCGCAGTACCGCGAGCTCCTTGTCCGCGAACGCCGGCGAGCGCAGGAGCTCGGCGACGAGCGCGATCGCACCCGCCAGCTGGTCGCGTTCGGTGTCGAGGTGAACGGTCAGGCCGTCCGCCGAGCCATCAAACGAGATGTGCGCCTTGAGCTTGTCTTCGAGGTCGTTGATCTCCTGGAACGATTTCTTCGTCGTGCCGCGGGTCATCAGCTCCGCCATCAGGCCGCCGATCGTGTCCTTGTCCTGCAGCGTCGCTTCGTTGCCCCAGTGCAACTGCAGCACGAGCTCGACCCGGCCGCCTCGCGTCTTCTTCGGTAGCAGCGCAGTCTTGACGCCGGACTTGAGCGCGCCACGTTGCGTGTGCGCCTCGATGTTCTCGAGCGACGCGACGAACACCTCGCCCTTGTCTTTGACGTCGCCGGACTCGATGCCTTTGACGATTTCGGCGACGTTCGGCGTCTCGGTCAGCGGGGCGCGCGACGGATCTTTGGTCGGGATGAACCGACCGATCGTGCGGTTCGACGGCTTGAAGTAGGTCGAGGCGACGCGCGCGACGTCGGCGACCGTGACCTTCTTGACGTGATCGCGATACGCGAACAGCGTGCGCCAGTCGCCCTCGGCGGCGTACTCGGACAACTGGACCGCGAGCTGCGAGCTATCGTTCATCGACAGCTCGAGCTCCTTGAGCGTCGCGGTCCGCCAGCGCTCGAGGTCGCGCTCGTCGATCTTCGTCGCGCCGAAGCCTTCTACATCGGCGATCATCGTCTGCTCGACCCGGTCGACGTTCTTCGCGTCGCGGACGGTCGCGGTCACTTCCGCTAGGTATGGATCGCGCAGCGGCTGCGCGGACACGTCGATCGTCGCGGCGAGCTTCGACTCGACCAGCTTCTTGTACAGCCGACCGGTCGGTTGTCGGCCTAGGATGTCGAGCGCGGCCTCGACCGCCGGAAAGTCAGGCGAGCTCGCGGCGACGACGTGGTACGCGAGCTCGACGATGGGGACATCACCCGCGCGGCGGAGCTCGACCGTGCGCTGGCCGTCTTGCACCGGCTCGATCGTGTAGGTCACGGGCAGCACGCGGGTCGGCTTGGGGAGCGCGCCGAAAGCTCGCGCGACTGCCTCGAGCACTCCGGCGGGGTCGACCTTGCCCGAGACGATCAGCACCGCGTCGTCGGGTTGGTAGAACTTCTCGTAGAACGCGCGCAGCGCCGGCACCGGGACACGCTCGATATCGACGCGCGAGCCGATCGTCGGCTTGCCGTAGTTGTGCCA